>JBFWSI010000138.1:0-8524 GCA_050248455.1 Gammaproteobacteria bacterium
TTGTCGATCGAGCGTTTGAGCAGCATGTCCGCGGGGGCCACGCTCTCGGCAGTGAGTCGCGCCACCGCTTCACGCTCGAGCGCTCGGAACTCCGCTTCGATCTTCGTTGGATCGGCTCGCTCGGCGGGTATCAGGTAGGTCGTCGCCAGATCGTGGCGGATATCGACCAGCAGACAGCCGAGTGCCGACGTGACACCCGGATGCGGTGGCACGATCACGACCGGGATGGACAGTTCCTTGGCCAGCGCCACGCCGTGCAGGGCGCCGGCGCCGCCGAATGCGACCAGCGCAAAGTCACGCGGATCATAGCCGCGACGAATCGAGATCACGCGCACGGCATCCGCCATGTTGGCGTTGGCGACGCTCAGGATGGCCTTGGCCGCAGCGATGAGAGACAGTCCGAGCGGTTCCCCGACGTGAGCACCGATGGCACGTTCAGCGGCGGCGACGTCCAGGCTCACGCCGCCCCCGGCCAAGTGCGCGCCGAGTCGCCCCAGCACGAGATTGGCATCGGTATTGGTCGGCCGTTCGCCGCCGCGGCCGTAGCAGGCGGGACCGGGCTCGGCTCCGGCCGACTGTGGACCGTTGTGCAGCGAGCCGGCCTCGTCGATCCAGGCCAACGATCCGCCGCCAGCACCGATGGTGAGTACTTCGATGCTCGGGAAGCAGATCGGGTAACCGTATTCGATGTACCAGTCCTTGGTGACCCGTGTCTCGCCCCCGTAGACCAGCGAAACGTCACAGCTCGTTCCGCCCATGTCGAGGCCAATGGCGTTCTCATAGCCGCAAGCCTGTGCGATGTGGCGACTCGCGATGGCGCCGGCGGCGATGCCCGAGCCCGCGAGGCGCCCGCCGAAGCGCGCCGCGTTGCGCGCGGTCATGACACCACCGCCGCTATGGAGGAGTAGCAGATCGTGACGGTAGCCGCGCGCCCCTAGCGCCTCACCGAGGCGCATCGCATATTCGCCGACCAAGGGATTCAGCGCGGCATTGACCACGGTCGTCGAGAATCGCTCGTGCTCGAAGATTTCGGGCAGCACTTCGGATGAAGTCGAGATCGCGACGCCGGGCATGGCTTCTTCCAGAAGGGCCTTCAAGCGCAGCTCGTTGTGCGGGTTGGCATAGGCGTTCATGAAGCAGATGGCGATGGCCCGATAGCCGCGCCGGTGCAGGCGCGCCGCGAGCGCGCGCGCTTCGTCCTCGTCGAGCGGCTCTGCGATGCACCCGCTGTAGTCGGTGCGTTCGGTCACCACGAAGCGATCGCGCCGGCGCACATAGGGTGGCGCGGTGTCGCGATAGGTGTCCCAGAGATCCTGGCGTGTGCCGCGGCGGATCTCGATCACGTCCCGGAAACCGCGTGTCAGCACCATTGCGGTGGCGGGCAGCCGCCGGGTGATGAGCGCGTTGGTGGCCACCGTCGTGCCGTGCGTGAACAGGCTCACGCGACCGAGATCGACCCCGGCCGCCTCGAGACCGTTGAAGACGCCCTCGAGCGGATCGCGGGTCGAGGGAATCTTCGCGATGTCGAGCTTGCCCCGGTCTTCGTCCAGGATGCAGAGATCGGTGAAGGTGCCGCCGATGTCGACGGCCACTCGCAAATGGGTCATAGCGTCCTCCGCGGCGTGTGGCCGCTCGTTGGGCACCGAGCCTAAGCGAGGTTCGCACGAGGGATCTTGCGTCTCGGAGAACGGAGTTTTGGCGAGTTGTGCACCGATCGTGAAGCGCTCGGCGCGTGCGGTGGCCGCGAGCTGGTCTACTTCATGCGGCCGGCGCGCGCTGCGCGCCGCGCTTCGCCCGGCGTGAGGCCATAGCGCGCCTTGAACAGCCGGCAAAAATTTGCCTGATCCGAAAAGCCCCAGCGGTAGGCGAGTGCGCCCAGCGTGATACCCGTCGGGTCGCGCACGAGCGCTTCGTGACAGGCCTCCAGACGTAGCTCGCGGATGTGGCCGGAGACGGTGCGCCCGCTGCGGGCGAAGAGACGATGCAGGTAGCGCACCGAGATGCCGGCGGCCGCGGCCAGCGTCGCCGGCGATAGCGCGGGATCGCCGAGGTGACGGCGCACGTGATCTTCGATACGCAACAGGTGCGCGCTCTGCACTGCGTTCTCCCCGCTGTCGCAGCCCTTGCCCGCGTGCTCTACGGCAAAGGCAAGCAGTTCCATGACGTGATTGCCGGCAACTGTGGCCCCGCCCGTGGCCAGTGCAGTGAGATGCCGCGTGAGCAGGGTTAGATAATCGGAGAACAAGGCGCCGGCGCCGTGCGCGGCATCGAAGTGAACTGCACACAAGCGATCGGGTGCACTGATCGTGCGGCGCATGAGGCGCGACGGGATCTTCAGTACGTGCAGTAGATTTGGTTCGCCGTAGGAGAGCTCGTAGGGCTCGCCGCTGCGCTCGATAGTAAAGCTACCGGGTGCGCATACCGCGGTGCGCCTGCGCTGAGAGAAGTGGAATGGCGCGCCGGTCGGCAGGCTAATCAAATAATACTCATCTCCTTCGTCGGCGAGGTGCGTGACCAAGCGCCGGTAGCGCAGCGGGGCCGATCCTAGCAGCGACAGCGAGACCTGGCCGAGATTGAAGGTCGCGAGTCTGCCGGCGAAGCGATCGGGATCGGAGAACTCGAGCTCGACTTCGAAGGAAAAGGTGCGCACGAGACATTCGCGCCAGCGGCTCGGGCGCTCGGCGACCGGATACGTGCTGGTGTCGAAGCTGTGCTGCATCGGAGAGTCACCTTCGAGCTTGCGAACGGAAGGCGGAATGCGTCGCCGCTCGAGGCTGCGCAGCCGGGCCGCCTCTTGCGCCTGTGCGAGCCGCCAGCGTACCAAGATTTTTGCCGGCATCGTCGTTCACACAGACAGTGTCCGTTCATGACGTGCTCTCCGGAGGACCTAAGGGCCCGGCACCGGCATGGGCGTCGACGAAGCAGGCAAGGCGCGCACCGCGCGGCCGAGCAGGAGACTGAGCAGCAGCGCGAGCACGTTCGCCGCGGCCGCGAGCCACAGCATCACGCGGTAGCCGCCGGTCAGGTCGAACAGCCAGCCCGCGAGCCAGGGGCCCAGCGCGCACGGCAGCGCAGTGAAGGCGAACAGGGTGCCGACGATCGCGGCGACGTGCGCGCGGCCGAAGATCTGCGTGCAGATCGGCGCGACCACCGTCACGCCGCCGCCGTAGGCGAGGCCGAACAGGGCCGCCGCGAGCCACAGCAGCGGCAGCGAAGTCGCGGCGACGAAGGCGAGGAAGCTCGCGATCTGCAGGCCGAAGATCGCGACCAGCGAGGTTTCGGCGCCGGCCTGGTCGAGCAGCAGCCCGGCGCCGAGGCGGCCGAACACGCCGCCGATCCCGATCGCACTGAGCACGCTGGCGCCTGCGAGCTTCGAGAAGCCGAGATCCTCGGCCATCGCGACGCCGTGGACGAAGGGCACGAACACCGCGAGCCAGGTCAGCACGTAGATCGCCGTCAGCAGCAGGAAGGCTTCGGTGCGCAAGGCTTCCTTCAGCGTGAGCCCGCCGACCGCGACGGCGACGGGCGGTGTCGGATCGCCGTCGGGCTGCTGGCCGACGGATTCGGGATCGCGGCGCATGAAATGCGCGGCGACGATCATCCCTCCCGCACAGCACGCACTGAGCGTGAGCAGCGCGGCACGCCAGCCGAAATGCACGATCAGCAGCGCGGCGAGCGGCGGCACGCAGAAGTTGCCGACGCTGGTGCCGGCGGAAGCGAGCCCGACCGCCGTGCCGCGCCGGCGCACGAACCAGCGTGCGACGGTCGCGTTGCACGGCACCCAGCTGACGCTCATGCCGAGCGCGGCCACGGCGCCCAGAGTCACGTACATCTGCCAGCCCGCGCTGACGACGGCGCACAGGCCCCAGCCGAGACCCAGCAGCACCGCGCCGATCGCGATCACGACGCGCGGGCCGTGGCGATCGGTCGCCGGCCCCGTGACGAGGCTCAGCAGCATGTAGCCGAAGACGTAGACGGAGTAGGGCAGCGCGGTCTGCGCACGCGTCAAGCCGAGCTCGGCTGCCATCGGCGTGACGAAGAGGCCATAGCTGAACTGCAGGCCATAGGCGAGGAAGAGCACCGCGAACGCCGCGGTGACGACGCGCCAGCCGGCGAAGTGCGGCGTGCTCATCGGGCGGAGGAAAAGAGCGGGCACATCGCCGGCAGCATAGCCGAATCGTGCGCCCGGTCCACGCGGCCCCGGGGGCTCGAGGCCGCGTGACACTCGCGGCCTGCGCTCAGGCGATGAAGCGCGGCGTCCAGTTGGTGCCGGGGCCGGTCTCGCGCGGCGCGACGTAGGCGTTGCCGCCGCGCCTGCTGCGCTCCTCGTCGCCGTAGGCCTTCATCTCGAGACGCGCTATCTGGTTGCGATGGACTTCGTCCGGGCCGTCGGCGATGCGGATGATGCGCGCGTTCACGTACTGGTAGGCGAGGCCGTATTCGGCCGACACGCCGGCCGCGCCGAAGGCCTGGATCGCCCAGTCGATCACCTGGCAGGCCATGTTCGGCACCGCGACCTTGATCATGCCGATTTCCTTCAGGGCCGCCTTGTTGCCGACCGTGTCCATCCTGTACGCGGCGTTGAGCGTGAGCAGGCGCGCCTGATCGATCATGATCCGCGACTCGGCGATGCGCTCCAGCCACACGGTCTGATCCGACACCGGCTTGCCGAAAGCCTTGCGCAGCTTGAGCCGGCGGATCATGCGTTCGAGCGCCCGCTCGGCCGAGCCGATCAGCCGCATGCAGTGGTGGATGCGGCCCGGTCCGAGCCGGCCCTGCGCGATCTCGAAGCCGCGGCCTTCGCCGAGCAGCATGTTGCTCGCCGGCACGCGCACGTTGTCGAAAATCACTTCCGGATGGCCGTGCGGGGCATCGTCGAAGCCGAACACCGGGTGCATGCGCTTGACCGTCACGCCCGGCCACGGCAGCGGCACCAGGATCTGCGACTGCTGGTGATGGCGATTCGGATTGTCGGGATCGGTCTTGCCCATCACGATCATGATCTTGCAGCGCGGGTCCAGCGCGCCGCTGGTGAACCACTTGCGGCCGTTGATGACGTACTCGTCGCCGTCGCGCGTGATCCGGGTCTCGACGTTAGTCGCGTCGGAGGACGCGACCTCGGGCTCGGTCATCGCGAAGGCGGAGCGGATCTCGCCGGCCAGCAGCGGCTTCAGCCACTGCTCCTTGTGCGCAGGCGAACCGTAGCGCTCGAGCACTTCCATGTTGCCGGTGTCCGGCGCCGAGCAGTTGAAGATCTCCGGCGCGAACAGCGAGCGGCCCATCTCCTCGCACAGCGGCGCGTATTCGAGATTGGTGAGCCCGGCGCCGCGCTCGCTCTCCGGCAGGAACAGGTTCCACAGGCCCTGGGCATGCGCCTTCGCCTTCAGTTCCTCGAGCAGCGGCGCCGGCTCCCAGCGGTTGCCCTCGGCGATCTGCTGGAGGATGCGTTCCTCGTTCGGGTAGACGTGCTCTTCCATGAAGGCGGCGACCGCGGCCTGCAGGCGCTTCGTCTTCTCGCTGTATTCGAAGTTCATCGGGCTCTCCTCCTCGGGTGGGGCGCCGGACCGGCAGGGTCCGCGGCTGCCGGGGCATTCTGGGAAGGCGGCAAGGATTAGTCCAATTTATTCCCGTGATGCCCTGTTATTGACGAGCTTGATGCGTGCCGGAGCCGTTCAGCCGTCGCGGCAGCGGGCGAGGAGCTCGCGGAACCACTGGTTGCCGCGATCGAGGTTCGCGCTCTTGTGCCAGAACGCGAAGATCTCGGCCGGCGGCGTCGCGAACGGCAGCGGCACCGCGTGCAGCGCATGCGCCAGCGCCAGCGAGCGCGGGATCGATGCCGCGAGATCGGAGCCGGCGACGATGTGCGGCAGGCTCAGGTGATAGGGCAGGCGCAGCACGATGCGCCGCTGCTTGCCGAGGCGGCGCAGGGCCAGATCGATCAGGCCCGGCCCCTTGCGGCGGCTCGACGCGTGCACGTGCGACAGCGCGAGGTATTGCGCCAGCGTCAGGCGGCGTCCGACACCCGGATGACCCTGGCGCACCGCGCAGACCATCTCCTCCTGCAGCACCGCCATCGACAGCAGCTGCGGATCGGTCAGCGGGATCGCGTCGAGCGCGAAGTCGATCTGGCCGGAGGCGAGCTCGTGCAGCACTGCCTCGCGCCGCAGCGGCAGGATTTCGATCTCGATCGCGGATTCGAACGCGGCGACCTCGCGCATCAGCCGCGGCGCGATCGTCGCCGCGGTCTGATCGCCGACGCTCAGTCGGAAGCGGCGTTTCGCCTTGCGCGGCTCGAAGGCCTCGCCGGGCTTCAGGGAATCGTCGAGCATCTGCAGCGCGCTGCGGATGTCGGCGACGATGCTTTCGGCGACGGGCGTCGCGACCATGCCGCCGGCCGTGCGCACGAACAGCGGATCGTCGTAGGCCGTACGCAGGCGCGCCAGCGCGTTGCTGACGGCGGGCTGCGTCAGGTGCAGCACCTCGCCGGCACGCGTCAGGCTGCCCTCCTGGTAGATCGCGTCGAACACGCGGTAGAGATTCAGATCGATCCGGCGTGGGCGCTGTATCATCGTGTTCAATAGTGGCACATAAGCGCGATAAATTGGACTAATCCGGACGGCTGCGCCAGGATGCGGGTTCGCTCCACCCCGGACCGCTTGCCGTGCGCATGGAGCAGGGCATGATGCGTCGACTGCGCGCGACGCACGGAGCGATACACCCCGCCGGGGCCTCCGGCAGACACTCGAAGCGAGAGGAGCCGAGCTCATGTCACGCGATCATTTCAATCTCGATGGACGCATCGCACTGGTCGCCGGTGCGAGTCGCGGGATCGGCGAAGCCATCGCCCGTCGCCTCGCCGAATACGGCGCGCACGTGCTCGTCACCAGCCGCAAGATCGACGGCTGCCAGGCGGTCGCGGATGCGATACGCGCCGCCGGCGGCAAGGCCGATCCCTATGCCTGCCACCTCGGGGATCTGAGCCAGATCGAGCGGCTCTACCAGGAGATCGACGCGCGCTACGGGCGTCTCGACATCCTCGTCAACAACGCCGCGGCGAACCCCTACTACGGCCACATCCTCGACACGCCCGTCACGGCCTTCGAGAAGACCGTCGAAGTGAATCTGCGTGGCTTCTTCTACATGTCGGTCGAGGCGGCGAAGCGCATGCGCACGCAGGGCGGCGGCAGCATCGTCAACGTGTCCTCGGCGAACGCGATCACGCCGGGCGACAAGCAGGCCGTGTACTCGATGACCAAGGCCGCCATCCTCAACATGACGCAGGCCTTCGCCAACGAATGCGGTCAGTTCAACATCCGTTGCAACGCGCTGGTGCCGGGCGTGACGAAGACGAAGTTCGCGCAGGCCCTGCACGACGACGAGTCCTTCCTCGCGCCGGCGCGGGCGCGCACGCCGTTGAACCGCTCGGCGGAGCCCGAGGAAATGGCGGGCGCCGTGCTCTACCTGGTGTCCGACGCCGCGTCCTACACCACGGGCACCTACATCGCGGTCGACGGCGGTTTCCTCGCATGAGGCCGTCGAGCTCGTTCTCGCTCGCCGGGAAAATCTGTCTCGTCACCGGCGCGGCGGGCGGCATCGGCCTCGCCGCGGCACAGGCGCTCGGCGGCGTCGGCGCGCGGCTGATGCTGTCCGACGTCGACGAGGCGCGGCTGGCGAAAGTCGTCGCCGACTTCCGCGCGCTGGGCCTGGATGCGCGCAGCCGTGCCTGCAACGTCACCGACGCGGCCAGCGTCGCGGCGCTCGTCGCGCACGCGGTCGCCGAGTACGGCCGCCTCGACTGCGCGGTCAACAACGCCGGCGTCGAAACGCGCAACGCGAAGCTCGCCGAGCACGACGACGACGAGTTCGACCGCGCCGTCGCGGTGAACCTGAAGGGCGCGTACCTGTGCATGAAGCACGAGCTCAAGCAGATGCTCGCGCAGGGCGGCGGCGCGATCGTCAACGTCGCGTCGGTCGCGGGGCTCGGCGGGGCGCCGACGCTCGCCGGCTACGCGGCGAGCAAGCACGGCGTGATGGGCCTCACGCGCTCGGCCGCGATCGAATACGCGACGCGCGGCATCCGCGTGAACGCCGTGTGCCCCAGCTATACGAACACCGACATGGTCCAGCGCATGCTCACCGACAAGCCGAACCTGCGCGCGGCGCTGGTCAACGCGAGCCCGATGAAGCGGCTCGGCGAGCCGGAGGAAATCGGGCTCGCGATCGCGTGGCTGTGCAGCGACGAGTCGTCCTTCGTCAACGGCCAGGGCCTCGCGCTGGACGGCGGCTTGACGGCCTGGTGAGGCGTCGCAGCTGCGGTCGTTGCCCCTTGCCGCCTTACACGCCGTTTGCCACCGAGAACACCGAGAACACCGAGGGAAGATGAAAAGGCGCAGGTGTTCCGGCCATGCCGGTGGAGCCTGTACGTTTCTCATCGTCTTGTCTCTGTGTTCTCGGTGTTCTCTGTGGCAAAAATCGCCCGCCTCAAGCCCGAATTTGGTTAACATCCGGTTGTTGCGGCGCACTC
>JBFWSI010000139.1:0-8493 GCA_050248455.1 Gammaproteobacteria bacterium
CAATCCGGAGGCGAGGGCAGCCTGCTTCGAAGCGCGCCTCAGCGCCCTTCCGCGCTCACCAGCACATCGTCCCTGCTCCCTCGCCTGGCGCGCGCAATCTCCGTGACGGTGAGCGCCGACTGGGGCTCGGGGAGGCGATCCGAATGCACGACGAGCGCGATCGCGCCGTGCGTGGCGGCGAGGGCCGCGGCTTCCGCGGCGGTGGCGAGCTCGGGCACGCGCGTGTTCGTCGCGTAGACGTAGAGCGTCGGGCTCACGCCCAGCGTCGCGAGCGGACGGCCGCCGCGCACTTCGGCGGCGGCCTGCGCGCACAGCGCCTGCTCGTCGAAACGCTCGCGGCTCCACACCACGCCGGTCCACGCCGCGCCGGGCCAGAGCGCGGCGACGAAGACGGCCGTCGCGGCGAGCGTCGCATAGGCCCGCCGGCCCGGCGCGGCGAGGTCCTCGGCCGGCGCGCGCGCGTACAGCCGCCACACGATGATCGCGAGCACGCCGGCACCAGCGGTGGCGAGGATCGGCGGCGTCAGCCAGCGCAGGCGCCCGCTCTCGACCAGCACCCAGCCCGCACAGGCCAGCGCGAGCAGGATCTGCAGCACGATGCCGAGCTGCACGAGCTGTCGCGGCCACGCGCCGAGCGCGCTGCGCAGGAGCACGACGACCGGCCGCGTGAACGCCAGGCTCAGCGGCGCGATCAGCGGCAGCAGGTAGAAGTAGCGATACTGCCGGCCGCAGGACAGCGCGACGGCCGCGACGAGCAGCGGCCACCACAGCCAGCCCGTGTGCCGCCGTCCGTCGCGCAGGCACAGGCCACCGAGTGCGAGCAGCACGAGCGGCAGCCACGGCAGCAGCAGTTGCAGCGGACGATAGAGGTAATAGGGATCACCGAAACGCTGCCACGCCGGCGCGAGCAGGCTGCCCGCGAGCTGGCTGTGCCCGAGTGCGGCCGGATCGATCTGCAGGCGCAGCCAGCCCCACCACGCCGCGACGGGCACCAGCGCCAGCAGGAGTCCCGGCCACACGCGCAGCGCGCGCCACGGCACCCGCACACTGCGCGCGATCAGCGCCGCATGCACGCCGAGGCCGAGCAGCGCGAAGGCCGGCAGATGCGGACCCTTCGTCAGCGTCGCGCCGGCGAAGGCGAGCCAGGTGAGGGCCGCGGCGAGCCGCGGCCGCGACGAGCCGCGCAGTGCGTGCACGGCGGCGACGATCATCGCGGTGGTGAAGAACGCATAGAGCAGATCGGGACGCGCGTCGTGCGTGAAGCTGAAATAGCCGGCGCTGCTCACCAGCACGAGCCCCGCGAGCACGGCCGTCTGCCGGCCGTAGAGCAGCACGCCCAGCCACACGCTCAGCGCCAGCGTGCCCAGGCCCGCGCCGACCGAGACGAGCCGCGCATGCGCGGGTGCGACGTCCGGCAGCGCGCCGGCCAGGCCGGCGACGAGTCCCGTCAGCCAGTAGTTCATCGGCGGCTTGTTGAGGCGCGGCACGCCGTTGAAGTAGGGCAGCAGCCAGTCGCCGCGCGCGCTCATCTCGCGCACGCTCTGGGCGACGAAGATCTCGTGCGAATCGAGCGGCACGCGGTCGATGCCCGGCAGCGCGACGAGCAGCGCGAGCACGCCGAGCAGGGCGCAGGCCCCCCACCAGGCGACGCGCCGGCCGAACAGGCCCGCCGTCTCGAGCGCTGCTTCCGCGCCGTCGGCGAGCGCGTCGTCGATGATCGCCTTGTTCATGGGCGGAGCGGGACGGAACGGAGCGACGGCGACACGGTCGGAACTCACGGCGCGAGGGGCGCCCAAGGTAGCCGCTGGACTCCGGCGCCGCAACGCGAAGGGCAGGCTCAAGCCGCGGTCGGGCCGGCCGCTACAAGTCACGTAAGATTCCGTTTCCGAGGTGTACGATGGCCAAGCCCCGCATGTCCGATTGCCCGTTGTTCGGGCTGCTGCGCATGGGCGAGATCGCCGAATTCAACAAGCGCCGTGCGAAGGGAGAGGGCTGCGATCTGGTCGGCACCGATCTGAGCCGGCTCGACCTGCGCGGCATGATTGCCGACGGTCTCGATCTGCGCGACTGCTATTTCCGCATGTCCGATCTGCGCGGCATCGACTTCCGCAACACGAATCTCGAAGGTTCCAGCTTCGCGCAGTCGAACGTCTCCGGCTGCTACTTCCCGAAAGACCTGGGCCCCGCCGAGCTGCACGTCGCGCTGGAGCACGGCATCCGCATTCGTTACGGCACGTAGCCCGGGTGCAGCGTAGCGGAACCCGGGATCCTTCCCGCACCGAAACGCCCGACCCCGGGTTGCGCGCTGCGCGCTCCACCCGGGCTACGAGAAGCTCAATGATCGTGGTCGTGATGATCGTGATCGTGCGCCGCTTCGGCGCGGGCCGCGAGCAGCGCGTCGCGTTCGGCGGCGAGGCGAGCGGGGGCGACCAGCCCCTTGCCGCCGATCAGCTTTTCCGCCGCACTGAGCCACAGCTCGTAATACGGCGTGTGGGGCTCGCGCTCGCGGTCGGCGGCGACTTCGCCGCTCAGCGCGTCGACCCACTCCTGCCATTCGAAGCGTCCCTGCTGGTGCAGGTGCACGACCAGCGCAAAGGCCTTGGCCTCCCACGGCGCGGCGAAGACCACGCCCTCCTCGTCCTTCGGCAGGCCCGGCACATCACCGAGCGCCGGACACGACGTCTCGGCGCTCACGTCGCGGGATCCATGTAGTCGTCCCACACGTCGACGACGAGGAAATCGTGCTCGCCGCCGTCGCGCCCCCACACTTCCTTCGCGCTGAACTTCACGCTGTAGACGTGCTGCGGCGTCTCGCCGCCGCCGTGCGCGTGGGTGTCGGGAAACGCGAACACGCCGTAGTCGCGCTCGACGATGCCGACGTGGCCGCGCAGGTAACGCGGCATGCGCGTATGGCCGCGCGGATTGATGTTGCGCACTCTGATCTTCGCGCCGACCTGGAAGCGCGGCGCGACGATGGCGTCGACCCGCGCGCTCGCGCCGACCAGCGTCGCCGCCAGCGCCTGTTCGCGATTGATGGCCATCACGCAGCCTCCTGCGCGATCTTCGCGCGGCGCGCCGCCAGCTCTTCGGCGGTGAGCACGCCCTTCTCGACCAGCAGCGTCTCGTAGGCATGCAGCCAGTGCTGGTAGTAGCTCGTGTTCAGGTAGGCCGGCGCGCCCATGCGCTCGATCGCGTGGCGCAGCTCGTCGATGTTGAAACTGCCGGTCGCGAAGATCGGCAGGAACATGCCGAACACGCGCCGCTCCCACTCCGCGTGGAACACCGGTTCGTCCCGTTCGACGACGATGGGCCCCATGCCGTCGAGACCGCCCAGATCGTGTACTCCGTTCATCGCTGTCTCCTCAGATGGCGAGCTTGGTGACGCCGATCATCGAGTCGCGCGTGACCAGCGCCGCGAGCTCGTCCTCGCCCATGCGCTCGGTGCCGGCCGGGCGTTCCGGCAGCACCATGTAGCGCACTTCGGACGTGCTGTCCCACACGCGGACTTCGACACCCGGATCGAGCTCGGTGCCGAATTCGCGCAGCACGCCGCGCGGATCGGCGACCACGCGCGAACGATACGGCGCCGACTTGTACCACACCGGCGGCAGGCCCAGCGTCGGCCACGGATAGCACGAGCACAGCGTGCAGACGAGCACGTTGTGCACCTTCGGCGTGTTCTCGACGACGACCATGTCCTCGCCCTGGATGCCGGAGTAACCGAGCTCCTTGATCGCCGCGGTGCCGTCGGCGAGCAGGCGCTGCTTGTAGGCCGGGTCGACCCAGGCGCGCGCGACGACCTTCGCGCCGTTGCGCGGGCCGACCTTGTGTTCGTAGGTGTCGATCAGCGCGTCGACCGCGGCGGGATCGATCAAGCCCTTCTCGACGAGCAGGGACTCGAGCGCCTTCACGCGGATCTCGACATCGGACAGTGGACGGGTGTGGGCAGACGATGCCATGGCGTGACCTCAGGCTTTCTTCCAGTCGAAGGAGTGTTCGAAGGCATGCGATGCGCGCAGCACCGCGCTCTCGCCGAAGGACCTGCCGATCAGCATCATGCCGACCGGCAGCCCCTGCGACAGGCCGCAGGGCACGTTCATCGCGGGATGGCCCGTGACGTCGAAGGGCGCGGTGTTCGGCAGCATCTCGAGCGCGCGCGCGACATATTCCTCGCGCGGCGCGTCGGGCGCCGGGATCTTCGTCGCCTTCATCGGCAGGGTCGGCATCACCAGCAGGTCGACCTGCTGCAGGGCGGCGTCGTAGCTCGCCTTCAGCTTCAGCGCGAGATTCTGCGCCTTTGCATAGAACCGGCCGTGGTAGCGCGACTGCATGTATTCGCCGGTCAGCAGCACGAGCTTGGTCGTCTCCGACAGATCGTCGGGGCGCGAGCGCCAGCCGCGCGCGAAGGCATCGAGCAGGCTGGTCGTGTAGTAGCCCTTCCAGTTCGTGCCCATCGAATTGCCTTTCAGCATCAGCGCCGTCGCGCCTTCGATGGAGATCGCGTTCCAGATGTGGATGCCGTCGCGGTGCATCGGGATCGGCACCGTCGACACCACGGCGCCGAGCTGCTCGAAGCGACCGGCCGCGCGCATCACCATGTCGTCGACGTCGGCCTGCGACAGGCCCGGCCAGGCGAAGCCCTCGGGCACGATGCCGATGCGCAGGCCCTCGACGTGGCCGCTCAGCGCCTTGGTATAGGCCTCCGGCTTCACGCGATACTGCCGCGGATCCATGCCGTCCTCGCCGGCGATGGCTTCGAGCAGGGTCGCGACGTCGGCCGTGCTGCGTGCCAGCGGGCCGAGGTGATCGATCGTCGCCTCGATCGGGAACGCACCGGTGTAAGGCACGAGGCCGTGCGTCGGCTTCAGGCCGTACACGCCGCACCAGCACGCGGGGATGCGGATCGAGCCGCCCTGATCGCCGCCGATCGCCATGTCGACCTCGCCGGCCGCGACCAGCGCCGCGCTGCCGGCCGAAGAGCCGCCGGCGGTGCGCGCCCGATCGTAGGGATTGAGCGTCGGGCCGTTGTCGGTGGTGTGGCTCGCGCCGGAGAAGCACAGGCTCTCGCAGTCGGCCTTGCCCGCGATCTCGCCGCCGGCGTCGAGGATGCGCGTGACGACGGTCGCATCGACGTCCGGCACATAGCCTTCGAGCACCGAGGTGCCGTTCATCATCGGCACGCCGGCAACGCAGATGTTGTCCTTGATCGCGACGGTGCGTCCGCGCAGCGGCCCGCGCGGCGCACCTTTGATTGCAGTCTTGTAGTACCACGCGTTCAGCGGGTCCTCGTCGCGATCGGGGCGATAGCCGGGACTGCGCGGATACTTCACGGGCAGGCGCGGCTCGATCAGCTCCTGCAGGCGTGCATAGGACGCGAGCGGTCCTGCCATCAGCGCCTGGAAGGACGCGAGATCCTCGGCGCTCAGATCGAAGCCGAACTGCGCGGCGATGATGCGGAGCTCGTCGAGCGTGGGGGTCTTGACGATGATGACGGCTCTCCCTCGGGTCTGCTCGGCCGTCGCTGCGCCGGCCGTGATTGTCGCAAGCGCGCTACCCGGCACGGCGCGGCGACATCGACCGCATGCGCGTATCGACGCAAGACCCGACCGTGACGGGGCCACCGCATTTGACCACAAGGACCTCCGGATTCGAAAGCGCTCGCCTCCTGCCACGGCGGATGCCGCCGTCGCGGGCGACCGATCTGCCACGCTGCCCCGACCTTCGAGCGTACCTGGAGAGCGGCGAGGTCACGGGGTTTTGCAGCGCCCGGCGAGGCCGTATCCTAGGCGCCCCCCCGCCGGGCCGACCCGCGGGACTGTCCTCAAAGATCCCTCCAGAGGTTTCATGGCCGCGTCGAACGACAGGCCGGCAGAGTGCCGGCGACGGGTGGGCATCGTGGGCGGCGGCCAGCTCGCCCGCATGATGGCCGAGGCGGCGCCGCGCCTCGGCCTCGAGCTGACCGTGCTCGACCCGACGCCCGGCGCGCCGGCGAGCGAGTTCGCCGCGCAGATCGTCGGCGACTTCGACGATCGCGACGCGCTGCGCAAGCTCGCCGCGGTCAGCGACGTCGTCACGCTCGACATCGAGGCGGTCAGCGCCGCGGCGCTCTCGACGCTCGAAGAGGCCGGCGCGACCGTCGCGCCGTCGAGCCGCGTGCTCGGCATCATCCAGGACAAGCTCGTGCAGAAGCAGTTTCTCGCCGCGCACGGCCTGCCCGGCGGCCGCTACGCCGCGATCGACGATGCCGCCGCGCTGGCGGCCTTCGGCCTGCCGTGCATCCTGAAGGCGCGCCGCCACGGTTACGACGGACGCGGCGTCAAGCTCGTGAGAAGCCTCGCGGATGCCGCGACTATGCTGGCCGGCGGCCCCTGCATGGCCGAGGCCGTCGTCGCCATCGACAAGGAGCTCGCGATCATGATTGCGCGCAATGCGCGCGGCGAAGTCGCGCACTATCCCGTCGTCGAGGCCGAGTTCGATCCGGCGGCCAACATCCTCGATACGATCAAGGCGCCCGCCGCGGTGTCGCGCGAGGTCGCCGCGCGCTGCACCGAGCTCGCGACGCGCGCGATCGAGGCGCTGGACGGGGTCGGCATCTTCGGCATCGAGTTCTTCCTTGCGCGCGACGGCGAGCTCGTCGTCAACGAGATCTCGCCGCGGCCGCACAACTCCGGCCACTACACCATCGAAGCCTGCGCGACCTCGCAGTTCGAGCAGCACCTGCGCGCGGTGACCGGCATGCCGCTGGGGCCGACGACGCTGATCCGGGCCGCCGCGTCCTTCAACCTGCTCGGCGAGCCGCAGGCGCACGGTGTCCCGGCCTATCGCGGGCTCGACGAACTGGCGCGCACGCCCGGCGCGGCGGTGCATCTCTACGGCAAGCACAGCGTGCAGCCCTATCGCAAGATGGGCCACGTGACGGTGACGGGGACCAGCGGCCACGACGCCGCGGCGAAGGCTGCGCGCCTGCGCGGGATCGTGCGCGTCGAGGGCAATGGGCCATGAGCGCGCCGCTGGTCGGCGTCATCATGGGCAGCGATTCGGATCTGAAGATCATGAACGACGCCGCACGCGTGCTCGAGGACTTCGGCGTGCCCTTCGAGCTGACGATCGTCTCCGCCCATCGCACACCGCAGCGCATGGTCGACTACGCGCGCTCGGCGGCGGAGCGTGGCCTCGCGGTGATCATCGCCGGCGCCGGCGGTGCGGCCCACCTGCCGGGCATGGTCGCGGCGCTGACGCCGCTGCCCGTCATCGGCGTGCCGGTCGCGGCGACCTTGCTGAACGGCGAGGACGCATTGCTCTCGATAGTACAGATGCCGGCCGGCGTGCCGGTCGCGACGGTCGCGATCAACAACGCGACCAACGCGGGGCTGCTCGCGGTACAGATCCTCGGCACGCGCGACGCGCGGCTGCGCGAGGCGATGGGCCGCTACAAGCAGGGTCTCGAACAGAAGGTGCTGGCCGCCGCCGCGCGCAGCGAGCGCCGCCACGATCCGGGTTCTTCCACCGGCTGATACCCCACCGAAGAGGAGCGCCACGATGAGCATCGTCGGACACGTCAGGGAACTGTGGCGCTACCCGGTCAAATCGATGCAGGGCGGCCGGCTGCGCGAGGCGACGGTGACGCCTCAGGGCATCGTCGGCGATCGCGGCTGGGCGATGCGCGACGAGCAGCGCCGCGAAGTGCAGTGGGGCAAGATGTATCCGCAGCTGATGCTGTGCGTCGCCCGTTACCGCGAAGAGCCCGCACCCGGTGTCGCGACACCGGTCGACATCACGTTCCCCGACGGCACCACGCTCGGCAGCGACGATCCCGGCGTGCATGCGAAGCTCACCGCGCTGTGCGGCCGCGCAGCCTCGCTGTGGCCGCTGCAGCCGGCGACGGATCGCGATTTCTACAAGCGCTACAAGCCCGACGAGCAGCAGTGGCTGGTCGAGATCGCGGACGCCTTCGCGCGCGAACCGGGCGAGCCGCTGCCGGATTTCGCGCAGTTCCCCGCGGTGCTCCTCGACTACGTCGCGGTGCCCGGCACCTTCTTCGACAACGAGGAAATCCATCTGCTGACGACGGCGACGCTCGCCGCGATGCAGGCGGCGAACCCGGCGGCGCGCTGGGATGTGCGGCGCTTCCGGCCCAACTTCTTCATCGAGACCGTGCCGGGTCTCGACGGCCAGATCGAGCAGGGCTGGATCGGGCGTACGCTCGCCGTCGGCGAGGCCGAGCTGCGCATCTCGGCGCCGACGCCCCGCTGCGGCATGACGACGCGGCCGCAGGCCGATCTGCCCTTCGACAAGACCATCCTGCGCACCATCGTCAAGGAAGGCGCGCAGAATCTGGGCGTCGGCGCTCACGTCGTCCGCGCCGGTCGCGTCCGGGCCGGCGACGTCGTCCATCTTCGCGACTGAACGCCGCTGCCGCAGTGCACACGTAGGCCAACGCCGCGATTTCGCAGCCCGGTTCGTCTCGCCGCCGCGCGCCGGCTTGGCACCGGC
>JBFWSI010000140.1:0-8453 GCA_050248455.1 Gammaproteobacteria bacterium
CACAGCGAATAGTAGCCCTGCGCCACTCGCATCACCGGCGGCGCCGTCAGCGTCTGCGAGCTGCCGGCGGTCGCATAGGTGATGTTGCACAACGTGATGCCTTCGTTGGTATCATCGATGGCGTCGTTGTCGCCGCCGTTGGTCGTATCCGTCCTGACCGTGTCATGCGGCGTCAGCTTGGCGAGATCGGCACCGTTGTAGTACTTGGCGAAGCTGTGTGCATCGCCGGGCAGATTAGCCCGCTCCAGCACGGTAAGCGACGGAGATTCGTTGTCGCTGGGACCGCTGCCGAAGTAACGCATACCGCCATACAGAATCTTGCGCACGATGTCCATGCGCGTCATCGTCGCCCAGTTCAGGAAATTGCCGCTCCATGCCTCGGTCGTCGCGCTGGCGCCGGACGTCGTGCAGTAGTGGTCGTAGCTCGTGTCGCTGTCGCTCTCGCGCGGGTTGTCGACCAGCCCCTTCGGCTTGAAGCGCTTGTTGGTGCCGTCGTAGCTGTAGCAGAGGTCGGAGTGGAAATAGCCGTAGTACTCGAAGGAGTCCAGGTAGGTCCGCTCGACGTCGCCGTCGCTGTCCAGATCGGTGTAGTCGTTGTAAGCCTTGATGAAATACTGGTGATCCATCGACATCGCGAGCATCACGAGCGGCGGCACCGATTCGACGGTCAGGATCGGGGTCGAGGTGTAGGTGCCCATCTGAGCACCGGAGAGGTTCGCCTGCGCGACGCCGCTCCAGATCGCGGGCAGGAAGCCGACGCTGAGCGCCAGTCCGTGACAGAATTCCCTGAGGCGTTTCATCGTCTTCATGGCCGGATGACTCCAGTCGTTCCGATTCGTGGGGTTCAGCGCGACAGCGCGCGATAGTCGGAGCCCGTGAACGCACGGGCGTTGCCGAGAGCGCGCCCGGCGGCGCGGAGGTCGAACAGGATGTACTTGTTGGCGGCTCCGGAGCCCGCGCCCTGGTCCGAGGCATTGGACACGAGGTTGCTCCCGAACGCGGGCTGCACGCCGATGCGCGTGACCCAGATGTCGCCGTAGACGTCCTCGTTGTCGAGCTCGTCATCGTCGTCGACGTCGTCGCGGAACCGGATGTCGGCGCTGCGCTCGGCGAGCTCTTCGAACGTGCCGTTTTCGCCCATGTCGTAGCGCTTGCTCGCGTCCGTGATGGTGATTTCGTCGGGGATCTCGAAGTTCGCCGATTCCGTCACTTCGCCGTCGATGGAATTCGGCCAGCCGTGATAGAACACGTGCGCGGCAAGCACCGGCGACACCGAGTCGCGCGTGCCGTCGGATGTCTGGAAGGCGCGTCGCGACTGCGTGGTGTTCGTGGTCATCTTCAGATCGAGCGTCGTCGAGCGCATCGCGATCACGGCGACCATCGTCATCACCAGCAGCAGCACCATGGCGACGATCAGGGCCAGGCCGCGTTGCGCGCGCAGAGAAGGAGTGCGGGTCATCGGCTCAGCCTCGCGTCATGTTGCGGATCTGGATCGACGTATTGAACACCTTGCGTCGGTAGCGCTTGGCGTCTTCGGGCACCGTGTAGACGATGCCGTCGCCGTCGGCGCCGCCATACAGGGTATATTCGCTGTCGTCGTTCGCCGTCGTATCCAGTTCGGTATTGCGGATCAGCACGCTGAGCTTCACGTCGATGACCTTGCCCCAGTCGTCGTCGGCCGTGATGTCCTCGGCGCTGAGATAGCGATCGGGCGAGCGATCGCCATTGTCGTCGACGCCGTAGGCGAGCTGCATCTGCTCGACGCCGGCAATTACGTCCTGCTCGACCAGCGCGAGCCCGTCGAGCGAGAGGCGCGTCAACGTGGGGATCCTGTCGTCCGCGTCGTCGCAGACACCGGCGGCACCGAGATCCTGCGAGGAGCAGGGGCGCAGGAAATAAACGAAGGTCCGATACCGAAAATTGGCGACGTCGCCTTGCTCGGCGACCTCATCCTCGACGGTCGCGGCATCGTCCACTTCCGGCGTCAGGTCGGAAGGCAGGTCGGCCAGATTGGCGCCTTGGAACACGTAGCCGCGACGACCGACGGCAGTGCGCACGTATACGCGGTCGTCGTCTAGCGCGCCGGAGGCGCGGCGTATCGGCTCGGCGTAACGCACGATGACGATGTCGGAGTTGGGCACGTAGTCCGAGTCCGGAATGCAGTCGAGAGGGGACGCGTCGTCGCCGTCGATGCCATAGACGCCGGCGACCCGGAGCGCCGCCGCCGCACCGTCGCAGTCGTCCGCGATCGAATCGATGTCGCCGTCGACATCGATTTCGCCTGCTTCCACGCCGCCCCAGTGATCGGCCATGCGCAGGTCGTATTGCATCTGGTTCATCAGGTAGCGCGCGTTCTCGTTCAGCACGTTGGCGCCTTCCTGGATGCGGTAGGCCTGCTTGTTGCTGACGAACAGCTGCACGATGCCAACCATCAGGATGAGCCCGACGACCATCGCGACCATCATCTCGACCAGCGTGATGCCGCGCTGGCGGCGCGCGGCGAGCGGGCGGAAAGTCATACCTGTGCTCACGGCACCACCCTCACGAAGAGAAACTGCTTGCGGCGGTCACTTTCCTCGTCCTCACCCTCGACGACGTCGTCGGCGCCGACCGTGCGCTCGTTCCAGGTGAGCTTGACCGCATAGACGATGCCCTCGCTGTCACAGGCCCAGTCGGCGGCGTCGCCGTCGTCGGGCGTCGAGTCGAGGCAGACGACGCCCTCGCCGCCGGGCAGGGTCGTCGCGTTCGATTCGTTCGGCTTGCCCGCGGCGCCGTCGTTCCACAGCACGAGGTCGTATTCGGCAAGCTCCGCCGGCGTGCATTCCTCGGCGCCGCAGTCGGTCTCGAAGGAGGTCGGCATTGCGCCGGTGATGTTGTAGTCGCCGTCGCGCACGCCCGTCATATTGGCGCGCATCCGATCGGCCATGTTCTCCGCCTGCATCGTCGCCACCGCGCGCAGCTGCGAGCCGTGCGTGAAGCGCATGCCCGCGACCTGCAGGCCGGCGATGCCGAGCAGGCCGATGGCGAACACCACCACGGCAATGAGGACTTCGAGCAGCGTGAAGCCCTTCTGGATCTCATGACGGCAGTGATTCACGTTCAGTCTCCGCAGCTCAGCGCGTCGCCGTTCGGCGCCTTGGTCAATATCGACACGCGACCGGTATTGCTGATGGCAAGGGCACGTGCATGCTCGCTGCCGCGCGGGTCGCACAGGGTGTAGTAGGTGTCTTCCGCGTCGCAGCTGTCGTCGCGCGTCGCGTCATCGTTGGCATCGCAGACGAGGGTGCCGCTGCCGTCGTAGCCGATCAGTTTCGGAATGCCGGCGGCCGGGGTCAGTACGTTGGGGCCGTTGAGCGGTGACTGCCAGGTGACGAGGCAGTCGCCGTCCGCTGCGCTGGCGTCTTCCTCGCAGCCGGCGTCGTCGAGATCGGGGACGAGATTGGCGTCGCGATCGACGAAGATCATCCAGCCATCGTCCCAGGCCGTGTCGGCGTCTTCGCAGTTCTCGCCATCGCTGCTGGCGCAGGCGATGACGAGCGTGTTCTGCTTGACCGCCTCGTTGCGCGCCAGCGCCAGGTTCGACGACAACAGGTTGAGCTGCGAGGTCAACCTGTTGTTCATGATGAGGTCCTGCATGTTCGGCACCGCGAAGGCGAGCGCGATCCCGAGCACCACGATGGTGATCATCAGTTCGACGATCGTGAAGCCGGCTGACTTTTTCATGCGGGCAAGTATCGTGGGCCGGTCGTCCCCCTTCACGGTCGATTCGGGCGAGCGGTAGCAGCCGGCCGACGAGCGGAGCGGGTCAGGGCACACCTTGTGACGGCGATCACACTGGCGGTGGTGACAGGGGCGTGAAGTCGGCGCGAGATGAGCGGCCGGGCATGCGAGTGACAGGCGGTCGGGTCGTCGAGTTGCGGCTCACCGGCCCCCTGCGCAGAGATCTCGGCGCCTCCAATTGCGAGTCACTCGCATTGAGCTTGGACTCATTCCAGGCGGCGCGTATACTGCGCCGCATGACAGAGGCGGCCCTGAACTCCCTTTCGAGCGCGGAAATCGAGGCGATTTCGCGCAAGCTGCTGGCGCACGGCATCCAGCCGACGCCCCAGCGACTCGACATCGCGGCGATCTTCTTCGCCGGCGACCTGCATCTCTCCGCGGACCAGGTGATCGCCCGCCTGGAGCGCGGCAACCGTCCGGTGTCCAAGGCCACCGTCTACAACACGCTGGGCCTGTTCGCCGAGCGCGGCCTGCTGACGCCGGTCAGTGTCGATTCCTCGAAGATCTTCTACGACTCCAATACCCGCCCGCACTACCATTTCTACAACGTGGACGACGGCGTGCTGATGGACGTCGCGCCCGGCGCTCTCGCGGTCGACAAGCTGCCCGCGCCGCCGGACGGCACCGTGGCCGAAGCCGTCGACATCGTCATCCGCGTGCGCAACCACGCCCGACGCGAGGGCTGAAATCCCGCTAGGGCGGGCTGGCCCGCGCGCAATTTCGGGTTATCATGCGCGCCCTCGCCACGTCATGCCGACGTAGCTCAGTTGGTAGAGCAACTGATTCGTAATCAGTAGGTCCGCGGTTCGAGTCCGCGCGTCGGCACCATGAACACTTCCGCCACCGTCCGTCACCGTCCGCAAACCCGCTGAATTTCCGTAGAAACCTGCGAATCGTCGTCCGCCGGCGTCCGTTGGCAGCCGGGGGTAAGCGGGGGTAAGCGGGGGTAAGCGGGGGTAAGTCTCGGGGTAACACGTGCCCCCGCGACATCGGTCAAGGGAACAGTCTGAGCGGTCTGCGCACGCTGACGATCAGCACGGGGCTCGATGCCGCCGCCCTGGCCCGTGGCTCCGCCGAAGACTACGAACGCCTGCAGGAGGGCGTCGCGGTGAACCGGCTCGCACCGATTCGGGCGCCGCCCATCTTCCGGGACTTCGATGGCTTCAGCCTAGGCGCCATCGTCGCGCGCATCACGGCGTGGCGGGGAAGTAAGTTCGAGGACTGGCGGATGCATGGCGGCGGAAGCTCCGGCCCTGCCACGCCGGACACGACCGAGTTTCCGAGCCGGCCGAGACGGTGGCCGAGACGTTCGAGCCCAAGGCCGGCGAGTGCCGCGAGTCATAAGAGACTATCGACAGTCTTCTGCATTGGTCGACGCACCTACCTTCGGCCGCGCCAGCTGCGCATCGAACCTCACATTCGGATGGTCGTCGCAGCTGCCGCGCAGCAAGATCATGTCGGCGTGCAGCTCCCCAACGAATTGACAGATCGGACGAGAAAGATTCGACCAAGAAATTAGAGATCGCAAAAAGCACGTCAGGGTGGTGCCGTTGACTCGATAGTGACCTGACACCGTCGGCGCCGTTTCCATACCGCGAATGTGTCCTCCATGCAGAACCACTAATGCGCTCGGCAACTCGATTCCAGCGGCGATAGCCTCATCCGAAAGCGTAAAGCGCCAAAAGCCTTCAATCGTCATATGCCCCTCCATGTGCTCATGCACTGTGGGATGCCGCGGACTTTGCCGCGGACACACTGTGAACCTAGTTGCCAGCAGTGCCGCTTTATGTAGGGAGCAAGCGCGGTGGACGCTTTTCGTGAAGAGGAAAGTTCAGTGAAAGTCCCGCGATGCTGTCGGCAGTCGCCCGAGCAGTCGTGAGTGATCTTCCAGGTGCCGAGCGATCACGAGCGTCATGCCGTGCTCGCGCTGCACGGTGCCGACGACGCCGAGCAGCCGCGCGCGGAGTACTTCGCGACGCTGTGACTCGACGAGGCTCGATCATACGACCACGTCGATCTGTCCGGTCTCATCCTCGATCGTGATGAAGACGACGCCGGTCGCCGTTCCCGGTCGCTGCCGGATGGTCGCGAGACCGACGGTATTGATCAACTCGCCGTTGCGCGCTTCGTGCAGTTCGAACGCCGTGCGGAAACGCTCGGGCCCGAAGCAGGGGCGCAGCAGGGCCAGCGGGTGCCGGCCCAGCGAGGCGTAGTCTGCTGTGATCGGCTCCTCGGCCTCGGTCGGCGCGTGGAGCAGCGGCAGCCCTTCTCGAATCGCGGCGCCGGCGAGCACGGGCAGCGGCGCCTCGACGCCGAGCGTCCGGCGCGCCGTGAGCGTACCCACGCCGGGCTCCGTCGGCGGGGAGCCGCATGGGCTGCGCCGAGACATGCCAGCACGGCGTGCGGCAACTATCGACGCGGCCGTTTTCCGCAACAGGGAACAGCCCGCGGCAAGGAATGAGACACCGCCGCGGGCCGTCGATGCCGCCTAGACTCCGCGATGAAGCGTCCGCAGTTCGCCGTGGGAGTAGGTCGGGACACCTCGGTGCAGGCACTGGGCAACCACACTGAATTCCTGACCGAGATGATTCCTGGGCCAGGTGCCGCTCCGTCGTAGCGCCTCGGCCTGGCCGAGCGTGAGATTGATCGTCTGGCCGTCCGGGGCCTGATAAGTGATGACAGTGCTCATCGATTCCTCCTTCGTGCTTACCCGTTTACAAAGTTTCACATGGTCACGTGACGGTTCGAGGGCTGAGTTTCAAGTCGCCGTGATGCCGGGACCTTTCGCGTCACGTCACGGTTGAATCCGTCCGACAACGGTCCCGCGCAGGGAGCGATACAGTGAGCTCAACGCCCCGTCTCGCTTTGACGCCCATGGAATCGTTCACGGATTGCGAGCTTCCCGAGATGCTCGAGGAAGCGATGCAGTTGATCGTCGTCCTGCGCTGGGGAGGTACGTGGCATCCGGAAATAGAGCAGGCAGCCGCGCACGTCCTTCGGCGGCTCTACGACGCTCGAAAAGATGCGCTCGAGATCGGCTGCCGCTGCTGTCGGCGTGAGCTGCGTTCGAGGCTGCTGACGGACGACGCGCGGAACGGCGGCCCCGGCGGCAAGTGCGGCACTTCTCCCCCTCAGTGAATCGGGCGGCTCGCCGCAGCGCATAGCGAGGCCGGGATTCAATCCATGTCGAGCACATGGAAATCTGCGCTGGAGCGCACGAAGCCCAGCGCCGCCTCCTGGCCCAAGTGGCCGCCCTCCTGCGCGCTGCGTTACCATCCGGCGTCAGCGGACCGGGGCTCTTCGCGTCCGCCGCCAGTGTCCAGAACGTCCGGCGCGATGTAGGCCGCGGACCTTCGCCGTCAGCCCGGCTGCAATCGCGCCGGGGCCCTCGCCTTGCGTCCGCCGCACGCGGATCGGCCGTTTCCGACACCTTGCCGCCACGGCGGCCAGCCGAGACCGGGGCATTCGCGCCCGGCTCGAGTTCAGCGTTTCAGAGTGGAGGTCTCATCGCATGTCCGTCGCACCCGACCGACTCAAGGAAGTCGACGCCGTCGTCATCGGCGCCGGTTTCGCCGGTCTCTATACCGTCTATCGCCTGCGTCAGCAGGGCCTCACGCATCGCGCCTTCGAGCGCGGCAGCGGCGTTGGCGGCACCTGGTACTGGAACCGCTATCCCGGCGCGAGCTCGGACTCCGAGAGCTGGGTCTACTCGTTCACCTTCTCGCCCGAGCTCGAGCAGGAGTGGACCTGGAGCTGCCGTTTTCCCGAACAGCCGGAAATCCTGCGCTACCTCGAGTATGTCGCGGATCGCTTCGATCTGAAGTCGTCCTTCGATTTCGGCACGCGCGTCACCGGCGCCGAGTACGACGAAGCGGCCGAACGCTGGGTCGTCACCACCGAGCACGGCGAGAAGGTCCGTGCGAAGTTCCTGATCACCGCCGTCGGCTGCCTGTCCGCCGCACAGGTGCCGAAGATCCCGGGCCTCGATCGTTACAGGGGCCCCTGGTACCACACCGGCGAATGGCCGCACGCGGGCGTCGACTTCACGGGCCAGCGCGTCGGCGTGATCGGCACCGGTTCGTCCGGCATCCAGGCGATCCCGATCATCGCCAAGCAGGCGAAGCACCTGACCGTATTCCAGCGCACCCCGAACTTCAGCGTCCCGGCCCGCAATGCGCCGCTGTCGCCCGAGCGTATCGCCGAGCTCAAGCGCGACATCAAGAAGATTCGCGAGTTCTGCCGCTGGTCGACGATCGGCCAGCCCTATGACTGGAAGAACGAGGAAGCCCTGAAGGTCGATCGCGCGGAGCTCGAGCGGCAGTTCGAGGAGAACTGGCAGAAGGGCGGCTTCGAGTGGATGTTCGGCAGCTTCCGCGATCTGCTGGTCGAACCGAAGGCGAACGAGCTGGCGGCCGAGTTCGTGCGCAAGAAGATTCGTGCCATCGTCAAGGATCCGAAGGTCGCCGAGAAGCTGATTCCGAAGGGCTACCCGATCGGCACCAAGCGCCTGCCGCTCGACGGCGGCTACTTCGAGACCTACAACCGCGACAACGTCACGCTGATCGACCTGCGCGAGACGCCGATCGAGGAAATCGTCGAGAACGGCATCCGTTGCAGCGATCGCGTGCACGAGCTGGACGCGCTCGTCTTCGCCACCGGCTTCGATGCGCTGA
>JBFWSI010000141.1:0-8443 GCA_050248455.1 Gammaproteobacteria bacterium
CCGGCGGCGTCGTCGTCGACGACGTAGACGATCTGCCCGGCTTCGCTCATGCCTCCCCCGCGCTCCTGCCACGGTGATCGGCAGCGCGATGACGAAGCGCGCCCCGCCGTGCCGATTCGTTTCGTACTTCAAGGTGCCGCCGTGCGCGGCGACTATCGACTGGCTGATCGACAGTCCCATGCCCATGCCATCCGACTTGGTGGTGAAAAACGGATGGAACAGGCGCTCGCGCGCGAGGCCCGCGATGCCCGGGCCGCGATCGTCGAAGGACACGAGGTGCAGGCCGTCCTGCACGCGACCCTCGATTTCGACGAGGCGTTCCTCGCGCGGCGTGTCGCGCATCGCGTCGATCGCGTTGCGGATCAGGTTGAGACACACCTGCTGGAGCTGGACCGGGTCGACGAGCACCGTCGCCGGCGGCGATTCCAGCCGGAGCTCGACGCGAACACCCGCCTCGCGCGCATCGCCGGCGGCGAGCTCGAGCACGGAACGCACGATCTCGTTGAGGCTCGCCAGTTCCTTGTGGCTCTCGCGCTTGGTGACGAAGCCGCGGATGCGCCGCACGACCTGGCCCGCGCGCAGCGCCTGCTCGGCGATCTGCGTGCAGGCCTCCTTCACCGTCTCGATGTCGACGTCCGGCGTCGACAGCAGGCGGCGCGCGGCCTGCGCATGGTTCGCGATCGCGGTCAGCGGCTGGTTGATCTCGTGCGCGATCGCCGAGGCCATCTCGCCGAGCGTGGTCAGGCGGCCGACGTGTGCGAGATGCTCGCGCGCCTGGCGCGCGACTTCCTCGCTGCGGACCTTCTCCGTGCGGTCGATCACCATGCCGACGATCAGCGGTGTATTGTCGGCCCGCGCGACGAGACCGATGTGCAGCGCCACGTCGAGCACGACGTCGTCACGCCGCCGCATCCGCAGTTCGGCCACGCGCTCGCTGCCGACCCCCTGGGTCAGATCGGTGACCATCGAGGTCAGCTGGCGGTAGTCGTCACCCGACAGCAGGTGGATGAACGACATGCCGGCGAGCTCCGAGGCCTCGTACTTCAGCAGGCGCCGCAGCGCCGGGTTGCCGGCCTGGATGACGCCGGGCAGCTCGGCCGTGAAGATCCCGATCGGCACGTTGTCGACGACCTCGCGAAGCTCGTCCTCGCGCGCGCGGATGATGTTCTCCATCCGCTTGCGCTGCGTGAGATCGCGGACGAAGCCGACGTACTTGCGGCCCTCCGAGCTCGCGACTTCGCCGACCGAGAGATCCATCGGAAACACTTCGCCGTTGCGGCGACGTCCCAGCAGCTCCCGGCCGATGCCGATGATGTGGCGTACGCCGGTCTTGTGATAGGTCTCCATGTGGCCGTCGTGACGGGCGGCATCCGCCTGCGGCATCAGCATCGTGATGTTCTGCCCGCGCACGTCGGCGGCGGGGTAGCCGAAGATGCGTTCGGCGGCCGGGTTGAAGACCTCGATGAGCCCACGCTGGTCGATCAGGATCACGCCGTCGACGGCAGCGCGGATCAGGCCCTCGTAGCGGGCCTCGAGATCGCGCGCGCTGCGCGCCCGCTCGTCGGCATGATCGTCGGCCTGACCCTCGGCCCGAGTGTCGATGTCACTCATCGGTAACGCGTGGCTCTCGCAATTCTTCCGCAGCCCACCCGTCCGCACGCGCGGGACGGCGAGGGGGATCCGGTACACGTACGGCGTCGGCGGCCTCGCGATCGAGGCCGGCGCGGCAACTGGTCGTCAAGGGTAATGAGCGCGCACGGGGCCGGCAAGCCGCAGGTTACGGGGAAGTACCTAGACGCCTCGGCCGTTCCTCGAATCGCGCGCGCGGCGCAGAGGCGCTATCTTCAAGCCAGTCACCAGCCTGCCGGGGGAAGCCCTCATGAGCTTTGCACTGAAGAAGATCCTGGTTCCGATCGACGGCTCCGAGGGCGCGACGCGCGCCGCGACCTACGCCGGCGACCTCGCCCGTCTCGCACATGCCGGCGTGGCCCTGCTGCGGGTCCACAGCCCGGAGATCTATCAACTGAGCGTGCTGTCCGAAATCCCGCCGCTGACGGACTTCGAATACCTCGAGGTCATGGAGAAGCAGTTGAACGATCCGGCCAAGGATCCCGCGTTCAAGGCCGCGCACGCGGCTCTCGGCGCCGTCGACGGCGGCATCACCGATCACATCGTGTGGGGACAGCCGGCCGAGACGATTTGCGAGTTCGCGAAGGAACAGGGCATGGATCTGATCGTCATCGGCTCGCGCGGCCGCTCCGCGTTCAGCGCGCTGGTGCTCGGCAGCACCAGCTCGCAGGTGCTGCACCACGCGCCCTGTCCGGTGACGGTGGTGCGCTAGCCCGGGTGCAGCGAAGCGGAGCCCGGGATCTTTCGTCCAGCCGCAAGGCCCAATCCCGGGTTCCGCGCTGCGCCCGGGCTACGAAACCGTGGAGGCTGCGCCCTCAATGCAGCGCGCGCAGCGCCTCGATCACCTCGGCCGTCTGCTCGTAGGGCGCCATGTGCGCCGCGCCGGGGATCGTCACGAGCTGCGCGTGCGGCAGGTGGGCCTGGAAGGCGTGCGCGTAGGGCAGCGGGGTCAGCTTGTCCGCATCGCCCCACACCAGCACCGTCGGCAGCTTCGCGCGGTAGAGCCGCTCGCTGAGGCCGCGCTCCGGGATCGGGAACAGGATCTTGCCCGCCGTTCCCATGCGTCGCGCGTTCTTGATCAGGAACTCCTGCAGGAAGTTCTCGTCCTGGAAGCGCACGATGAAGCTCACCATGTCGTCCTGGCTGCTGCCGAAGTCGTAGCCCTCGGTGATGAACTGCGTGCCCCACTCCGGATTGCTGAACAGCAGCTCCGGCAGCTCGAAGGGCAGCTTGGCGAAGATGTCCGGCATCGGATGCTCGTCCAGCCACAGGCCCGCCGCGGCGATCAGCCCGAGGCCGCGAAAGGCGCGTAGATTGAGCGAGGCCATCTCCGCCGCGATCATGCCGCCCATCGAATGGCCGACGACCACCGGCTGCTCGAGGCCGAGCGCCTCCATCACGTCGAAGCCCCACAGCGTGAAGTCGAGCATGGTATGGAGATTGTCGGCGCCCTCGGAGTCGAGATAGCCCGGCAGCGAGGGGGCGTAGACGTGGTAGTGCGCGCCGAGGGCCTCGACGAAGGGATCGCCTTCGTAGAGGCCGCCGGCCGAATGCAGATACAGCAGCGGCGTGCCGCTGCCGGTCTCGAACACGCGCGTCTGCGTGCGCCCGCCGCCGGTCTCGATCATCTGCGAGCGAATCATGCGACCCCCTTCAATTCGCGATCCGGCTGACGACGATTCGCGATCGGCTTGCACCAGAAGCGGTTGTCGTCGGCATAGTCGGGCCACAGGTGCTTGAGCTTCGGAATGACCTTCTCGCCGAACAGCCGGGTCGAGTGCCGCACGACCTCGTGCGGCATGCTGCCGAGCGCCATCAGGCAGAAGAGGTTGCCGAAGCGCAGATCCTCGATCATCTCCTCGCACTGCTGGCGCACGGTGTCGGGACTGCCGCAGATCACGTAGCGCTGATCGAGCAGCTCCTTCCAGCTGAGCTGGCTCAGCGTCTTCGCGCCCTTCGGCGTGAACTGCGGGATCGCGCCCTTCTTCAGCGTCTTGATCGTGCGATAGCCGGGTGCCTCGCCGAAGCCGGGATAGATGTGCAGGCAGCGGTTGTAGAAGTAGTCGATGTGCTTGCGGTAGAGCTTCTCGGCTTCCGCGTCCGTCTCGCCGACGGCGATGACCTGCGCGAAGCCCGCGCGATACGGTGACTCGTCGACCGCATGCTGCCCGACCTGTTCCCAGTAGCCCCGCATCAGATCGCGGCCGCGCAGATAGCCCGAGTAGCTGAGATAGCTGTAGGAGTAGGTGTTCTCGATGCAGAAGTCGTAGGTCTCGACCGAGCCGCCGCCGGGCACGTGGATCGCGGGGAACGGCTGCTGCACGGGTCGCGGCCAGATGTTCACGTAGCGCAGCTTGTTGTAGCGGCCGTTGAATGCGAACGGCTCGCGCTCGGTCCACGCGCGGACGATCAGCTCGTGGGCCTCGGCGTAGCGCTCGCGCGTCTCGGTCGGGATGGTGCCGTAGGCGTAGTTCGTGTCCATCGAGGTGCCGACCGGGAAGCCGCCGACCAGGCGGCCGCCGGACATCACATCGAGCATCGCCATCTCCTCGGCGACGCGCACCGCCGGGTTGTACAGCGCGATCGAGTTGCCGAGCACGACGATCGCCGCCCGCGAAGTCCGCCG
Source organism: Gammaproteobacteria bacterium (assembly GCA_050248455.1). Taxonomy (GTDB): domain Bacteria; phylum Pseudomonadota; class Gammaproteobacteria. Next base: position 4,256 of record JBFWSI010000141.1, read on the forward strand.
CGTCAGCGTCGCGGCCATGAGATTCGGCGAGGGCATCAGGCCGTAGGCGTTCGCGTGATGCTCGTTGACGCCGAGCCCGTCGAAGCCGACCTCTTCGGCGTATTCGAGCTGATCGAGGTAGTTGTGGTAGACGTCGTGGCCGGCCTGCGGATCGTACATCGCGTTCGGCAGATCGACCCACACCGAGTGGTGCTGCTGACGGAAATCCTCCGGCAGGTGCGGCCAGGCCATCAGATGGAAAAAGGTGAACTTCATGCGCGTGCTCTCCTCCTCGACGCGGCGCTCGTTGTTGCAGCGCGGCCGAAAGGATCGGCACGCTGCTGGGGCAGCGGACTATAGCGCAGCGATTTCAGGCGCTCCACGGCGCGGCCGGATCGAAAATCGCTGGCGGATATTGATCTGGCGCAGCGATTCGGAGCGCCGCACTGCGCAGTCCGCCGCGATCGCTCCCGCTCGCCTCCCGGGCGTGGCACACTTCGTTGCGATACGACGAGAACGATCTTCGAGATGTCTGGGGTACCCACACGCGCGCCGGGCGGCGTACGAGCATGAGATTCGTGCTGCTGCCGGCCTTGACCGCTCCACGGCGCCGTATCGCCACGCACGTCCAACAGGCCGTCGTGCGCCTCGCCGTCGCGCTGCTCGGCGTCGTGGCGATCGCGCTGACCCTCGATCTGCCCGCCGCGCAGGCCTTCGCCGAATGCCCCAGCCTCGCGGTCGTCGTCGCCTATGTCCCGATCGCGGTCGTGTTCCTCGCCTGGTCGCGTGCCATCGCGCGACGCGGGGACGCCGCCCCCGACTCGAGCCTGCGCCTGCGCCTCGGCGTCGCGCTCGTCGCCGACGTCTTCGTCGTCGGCAGTTTCACGGCGCTCGCCGGCCACTATGCGCCGCTCGCGCTGCCGCTGTTCATCGTCATCATCGTCGGCTACGGCTGGCGCTACGGCGGCGGCTGGGCGCTGGCCGCGAGCGTGCTGGGGCTGTTCGCCTTCACGGCGACGCGACCGCTCAACCCTCTGTTCGAAGCCGGATCGGTCGCGACGCTCGGCTACTACCTGTGCTTCCTCGCCACCCCGATCTACGTGATGCAGGTATTGCTCGCGCCGGTGCGCGCGCCGCGCAGGACCGGCGCCGCGGCGGTGTCGGACATGGCGGCGATCGCGCACGCGCCGGCGGCGTCGACGGCGGACCCACCGCTCGTCGACGAAGCGATGTACCGGGAACTGCGCGAGACCTGCGGCGACGGCCGCCAGTGGCAGACGCTGTTGCGCGGATTCGAGGAGGAAGCCCGCGCGCTGTTCGCCGAGGCCGACACGGCGCACGGCGCGCGCGACGAACGAGGGCGGGCGATGGCGCTGCACCGACTGCGCGGTGCGGCGGCGGCGATTGCCGCCGCGCGCCTGGAGCACGCGATCGGCGAGCTCGAGGCCGAGCCCGCCGCCGCTGCGCGCTGGCGTGCCGCGCGCGACGCCTTGGAAACGACGATCGCCGCGCTCAGCGCGCGGGCTTGACGCGCCGGCGCAGCGCGAGGCCCGCGAGCCCGCCGAGCATCAAGGGCAGTGCCGACGGCACCGGTATGGGCGCGACGCCGAACTGGCCGGACTCGCTCGTGATCGTCACGTTCTCGATCGGGTCGCCGCCGAGCGTCGTCACCGTGAGGTTGATGATCGCGGTGTGGCTGAAGTCGCCGAGCACCTCGACGCCCGCGTCGACACGTGAGACGAAGAAAAACAGCGAGGAGCTGAGCTCGAACTCCGCGTTGCCGACGAACTGCTGCGTGATCGGCAGCACGTCGTCGACGACCGTGACGTCACCGCTGTAGGACTTCGATTGCGTCTGGCTGAGCGCGCCGGTCGGCGAAATGGTCAGCAGCGCGTTGACCCGTGCGTTGCTGCCGGCGCCCTGCAAGACTCCGTCGATCACCATTTCGGCGGTCACGAGGTAGGGATCGGAGGACGGCGCCGCGATCGTGATCGTGTCGCGCAGCGTCGCGTTCGATGCCAGCAGCGCGATCTCGCCGTCGCCGAGGGTCGCGCCCGCGCCGTTGTCCAGCGAACCGAACACCTGCAGCTTCGGAGTGGTGATGTCGGACAGCGCGAAATACCGCCACGCACCCGGCGCCTCGTCGCCGATGCTGACGGTGGTGCGCGCCAGCGGCGCGCCCTCCTCGAAATCAGACTGGGCCGACGGTGCCGGTGGCGCGAGCGCCGCGCTCGCACGGCCGTTGACCTCGATGCTCGGCACCGCTTGCGCGATCGCCGAGAAGAGCACGAGCGCCGCCGTCGCGGCGAAGGTCTCGAATGAGTGACGCATGATGATTCCCCCGCTTCCCTGTTCCAGTCCGTTGAAACTCGCGCAAAGAGCGCGCCCTGGCGAACGCGTGTCTTGATTGAAGTCGGGGGCGCCGCGGGCGTCAACGCGAATTAGCGGGAAAATCTGGCAAATGCGCCACCGCTCGCGAGTTCAGCGCGGGTCACCGCCGGGCGGCGCGGCCAGCAGGCGCTCGCGCGCGCGATCCTGCCGCGCATAGGCCTCGGCCTCGAGCGGGTGCCGCCGGTCCTGGCAGCCGCCGCAGGCCGACATCGCGCGCACGTAGCCGCACTTGAAGCCGCGGCTGCCGAAGCTCGCGAACTGCACGCGATGCTGGAGCTCGTGGGCGAGGATCTCGGCCAGACCGTCGATGCTCATGCCGAGCAGGCCGTCGTCGAGATACAGATGCGCGGGATCGGGCAGCATGCCGGTACCCTGCAGCAGCGGACAGAACGCGATGTGCAGGCCCTCGAACTCCGCCGGCTGCGCGAGCCCCGCATCGAGCAGGCGACGCCGCACGGCGGCGAGTCGCGCGTCCGCATCCGGCGGCGCGACCCACGCCGCGCAGCGCAACATCGTCGTCATCGCGATCAGATCGAAGGCGTCCTCGCAGTCGAAGGACTCGGGCGGCGCGCCCGGCTCGGCGGCCGGCGACGACGACGGGCAGGACCACCAGGCGAGCAGCGCGCACAGGACGGCGGCCGCGCGCCGCGCCGACTTCAAGCCCTGCCGCCCGCCAGCATGCGTCGCCGCGCCGCGGTGGCCGCAACGTCGACGGCCAAGCTGTCCTCTTCCAGGCTGCCGCTGAGGACGACGCCGTAGATGGACTCGGCGCGTGCCGGCGTTTCCCAGCGCTCGCGCACGTCGCGCAGCACGCGCGCGGGATCGCGCGCGAGCGGGCTGCCGTAACCGCCGCCGCCGGCGTCGACGCCGCGGATCCACTCGCCCGCCTCGAGCCTGCAGATCGTCACGCCCGGCAGTTTCTCCTCTCGGCCGTCGCGATGGATTTTATACGTCGCGGCCGGCGGTCCGTCCTGCCCGCCGCGCACGCCCTGCGGCGCGTTGACCTGGCCGTCGCAGGACACGACGACCGTCATCGGATCGCGGCGCGGGCCGTAGACGACCTCGACGCCGGGGCCGCCGCGGAAGCTGCCCGCGCCGCCGCCGCCGCTGCGCACGCGCATCGAGCGGTAGAGCATCGGGAACTTGGACTCGTCGACCTCGACGCTGCCGCGGTAGATCACGCCGCAGGCGACGGGCAGGCCGAAGTTCAGCCAGCCGTCGGTCGCCGGCGTCGCGGGGCCGCCGTTCGCGATCATCCATTCCTGGTTGATGTACGGCCCGTCGCGACGCCAGTCGTGCCCGGAGATCACGGCCGCGCCCGCGCCCATGCCCATCGCGCCCTCGGCGTTGCCGTAGCCGTCGCCGATCTGCGCGAATGCGGCCTGCACCGCATTGACGATGCGATCGCCGACGTTCGTCGTCGCCATCGAGCAGCTGTGCGGGAACTCCGGGATGCCCGTCACGCAGCCCTCGCGCAGTTTCACCGCGATGCGCGCGAAGCTGCCGGCGTTGTGCGGCACGTCGGGATCGATGCAGTTGAACACGCCGCACATCGCGTTCGAAGTCGCACAGGCGACGGACTCGTTGAGGCCGAAGGGCAGGTTGTCGGCGTTGTGCGTGAGGTCGACTTCGATGGTGCCGGCCTGCGGATCGACGTCGACGTCGACGCGGATCGGCAGCCCCTCGGGCAGCAGCGGCGGCAGCGGATCGTAGACCGAGGTCGCGCTCCAGCGGCCCTTGGGCAGGCTGCGGATCGCCTCGGCGGTGCGCCGTTCCGAATACGCGAACCAGGCGTCGACGAAACGGCGCAGCGTGTCG
>JBFWSI010000142.1:0-8419 GCA_050248455.1 Gammaproteobacteria bacterium
GAAGCCGACGCCGTGATAGCCCTTCGCGCGGCCGATGAAGCGGAAGCGGCCGGCATCGCCGCGCGCCTGGTGGTAGGCGAGCGCGATCTTGAGCGCGGTGTCGACGGCCTCGGAGCCCGAGTTCGCGAAGAACACATGGTCCAGATCGCCCGGTGCCAGCGCCGCGAGCGCCGCGGCGAGTTCGAAGCCTTTGTCGTGCATGGTCTGGAACGGAGGCGCGTAGTCGAGCCGTCCGAGCTGCCGCGTGACGGCTTCGACGATCCTGGGATGGCGATGCCCGGCGTTGCAGCACCACAGCCCCGACAGGCCGTCGAGGAGGCGCCGGCCGTCGCGGGTCGTGTAGTACATGCCGTCCGCCGCAACGACGAGCCGCGGGCTGCGCTTGAACAGGCGATTGTGGGTGAAGGGCATCCACAACGCCTCGAGGTCCTGCGCGGCGGGCACAGGGGCGGACACGGCGTACTCGTAGCTGGCGGTCATCGATGTTTCCTTGCGGGCCGATCGGGCCCTCCGGATCCTAACTCGGCGGCCGCCGCTGCGGACGCGGCAGATGCCTCCAGGCGCCTCAAGGCTCGGGCGCGCGGGCCGATACGCGGCTGCGATGGACTCACTCCCGCGACCCGAGCTGCCCGCGCCCCTTCCGCCGCCGCGCACGGCGTCGCTGCGCCGTTTCGTGCTCGCCGCCCTCGTCGCGATCATCGTCGGCTGGACCCTCGCGCAGCTCGCGACGGTGCGCGCGCTGGTCACGCTGGGCTACGAAGAGTTCGAAATCCAGGACGGTCTCCTCAGCGCGCGCCGGCTCGATGGCTTCATGCGCGGCGAGCTCGAGCGGATGATGCGCATCGCGCGCGACTGGGGTTACTGGGACGACACGCTCGCGTTCGTCGAAGGCAGGCGGCCCGGCTTCATCGCGGAGAACCTGAGCTCCGGCACCCTCGAAAACCTCGCGGTCGACATGATGGCCTTCGCCGATGCCGACGGCCGGCTGTTCGAGAGCCGCACCTCGTCCGCGCGCCGGGACGCGGAGCCGGCGGCGATCCTGCGTCACGTCATGGCGCGGGCTTACGGGCACGAAGTCCTGGCCGCGGGCCGCGAAGTCGCCGGCCTGCTGCGCACCGATCACGGCCTGATGGCGCTCGTCGTGCTGCCGGTGCTCGACAACGAGCGCCGGTCGCTCCCGCGCGGCGCCCTGATCCTCGGCCGCGCCTTCGATCACGAGCTCCTGGCCGAAGGGCAGGAACACAATGTGTTCGAAGCCGAGCTCTTTCTCGACGGCGATCCTGCCTGGCCGGCCGACGTCGCGCGCTGGTGGTCGGCGCGGGACGCCGCCGAGCGCCTCGGCGCCGCGCCGATCGACGACGGCAGGCTGGGGGTCTACGCGCTGCTGTCGGATCTGGACGGCAAGGCCGTCGGCGTGCTGCGCAGTCTCGAGCCGCGCGACACCAAGCGCCGCTTCGAACAGATGGGAAGCGTCCTGCTCGGCATCAGCCTGCTGCTGGCCGGCATGATCGCGCTCGCCGCGCTGTGGGTGCTCGAACGGCGGGTGATCTCGCCGATCGCGGCGATCGGACGCGTCGTCGGCCGCGTCGCGCGCGACGGCGATCTCGCGCAGCGCGTGCCGGAATCCGGCAGCCGCGACGAGCTCGCGCAGCTCGGCCGCGAGATCAACCTGATGCTCGCCGAGATCGCGAATCAGCAGCAGCTGCGCGAAGCGCGCGACCGCGCGCTGGCGGCCTCGGCGCAGAAGTCGGAATTCCTCGCCAACATGAGCCACGAGATCCGCACGCCGATGAACGGCATCCTCGGCATGCTCGAGCTCGTGCTCGAGACCGCGCTGACCCCGCAGCAGCAGGAGCGCGTGCAGACCGCCTATCGCTCGGCGGAAGGTCTGCTGGCCCTGCTGAACGACATCCTCGACCTGTCGAAGCTCGAAGCCGGCAAGCTCCAGCTCGAGCAGCGCGAATTCGACCTGCGCGAGGTGGTGGAGAACCTCGTGATTCTGTTCGCGCCGGACTGCGAGCAGAAGGGCATCGCGATCAGCTGTCACGTCGATCCCGCGCTCGAGTGCTACGTCGGCGATCCGCTGCGCGTGCGGCAGGTGCTGTCGAACCTGCTCGGCAACGCGGTCAAGTTCACCGCGCGCGGCGAAGTGTCGATTGAGGTCGGGCCCGGCGCGGACGCAGACGAGCTCAGGGTCGTCGTCGCCGACACCGGCATCGGGATCGAGCCCGACCGCCTGCAGCAGTTGTTCCAGCCGTTCACGCAGGTCGATTCGTCGATGGCGCGGCGCTACGGCGGCACGGGGCTCGGCCTCGCCATCTCCCGCCAGCTCGTCGAACGGATGCAGGGCCGGATCGAAGTCGCGAGCGAAGCCGGGCGCGGCACGCGTTTCACGTGCACGCTGCGCCTGCAGCCGGTGCCCGCACGCACGGCGCCCAGCCGGCCCCATGTCGGCAGGCGCGCACTGGTGTACGGGCCGGCCGACGGGACGCGTGCCTCGCTCACCGGTTATCTGCGCGCGCTGGGTTTCGACGTGCGGCACCAGCTGCCCGTCGCGCAGAGCGGGGATTTCACGCTGGACGAGGTCGCACTGCTTGCCGTCGACGACACCGAGACCGACGCCGTGATCGGCCGCTTGCGCATGCGCGCCCGCGAGCGCGGGATCGCGGTGCTGCGTCTGTCGAACTTCGCGCGCTCGATGCCCGGCATTGCGCCCGGCGCGTCGCGCGAGCAGATCCTCAGCAAGCCCGTGCTGTGGCGCAAGCTGCAGCACGCGCTGGAGGTCGCCTTCGTTGCGCGCGAGGATCCCTCGTCGATCGCGGACACGACGAAGGCACCGCCGCCGCCGCGGATCGCGCCGCTTGCCGAGCTGCGCGGGCGGCGCGTGCTACTCGTCGAGGACAACCTCGTCAACCAGGCGCTCGCGCTCGGCATGCTCGAAACCTACGAGCTCGAGGTCGACTGCGCCGAGAACGGCATCGAAGCGTTGGAGAAACTCGGCAGCGCGCGCTACGACCTCGTCCTGATGGACTGCCAGATGCCGGACATGGACGGTCTCGAAGCCACCCGTCGCTGGCGCGCCAGCGAGGCCGCCACCGCCGGGTCGCACGTGCCGATCGTCGCGCTCACTGCCAACGCGATGTCCGGCGACCGCGAGATCTGTCTCGCCGCCGGCATGGACGGCTATCTCGCCAAGCCCTACAATCGCGCGGCGCTCACCGAGATCCTGCGCCAGTGGATGCCGGCGCCGTCCGCGGACGCGAGGACGCCGGCCACGAACGAGCCCTGCGCCCGTCTCGACGTGGCCTGAAGCCTCATGCCCCCCGCGCCTGGCGGCGCGCGAGCTCGAGCAGGGTGTCGAGCTGGGCCTGCTGCCGCTGCAGCAGCTCGGCGAGCTCGTGCGCGCGCAGCGCATCGAGCTTTTCGTGCAGCCCGATGATGTCGCTCTCCGCTTACAGATTCACTTCGTAGTCCCGTGCGGCTGCGAGGCGGTCGCGGGCCGCCTGCCGGTTCTGCGACATCATGATGATCGGTGCCTGCAGCGCCGCGAGCATCGACAGCATCAGGTTCAGGAACACGAAGGGGTAGGGGTCGAATATTTCGCGCGATGCCGCCCAGGTGTTGAATGCGGTCCAGGCGCCGAGGAGGCAGAGGAAGAAGATGATGAAGGACCACGAGCCGCCGAAGCGCGCGACCCTATCGGCGAGGCGCTCGCCGAAAGTCAGACGGTGCGACACGTCGCCGAGATGCGCGCGATGCGCCCGCGAGGCGAGCCGTTCGAGCACGCGTCTCTCGCGCGTCGACAGGTTCGTCACGCCCGTCTGCATCAGGTACTCGGCCAATTCCTGGATGTCCGGTTCACTCATCGCTCGCTACTCCCGCAGTCGGCCGCTGCGCGGCCCGCAAAGACTCGATGCCTGTCGTGCCGGGCTGCACGCGACGGCGCGCATGACGGGTCCGGCGGCGCAGTCTACACGCGTGTGCGGGTCCGCCGCAGGCCGCTGCAATGGATTTTCATCGAGCGTGTAGACTCACCGCATGCGCATCCTGCTCGTCGAGGACGATCCGATGGTCGGCGCCGCGGTCCGCAAGGGCATGCAGCAGGACGGTCACTCGGTCGACTGGGTCGTGGACGCGAGCGCCGCGGCCGCGGCGCTCGCCGCCGGCGCGCATGAACTGGCACTGCTCGATCTCGGTCTGCCCGGCAAGTCCGGCCTCGCGCTGCTCGGCGAGCTGCGCCGCGCCGGCAATGCCGTTCCGATCATCATCTGCACCGCCCGCGACGCGGTCGCCGATCGCGTGCGCGGCCTCGATCTCGGCGCCGACGACTATCTCGTCAAGCCCTTCGCCCTCGACGAGCTTGCCGCGCGCATCCGCGCCGTGATGCGCCGCCGCTACGGCCAGGCCGGCGGGCGCCTCGAGGTCGGCCCGCTGCGGCTGGATCCCGCGAGCCACGAAGTCGAGCTCGACGGCACGCCGGTGACGCTGTCGGCGCGCGAATTCGCGATCCTCGAGGCGCTGATGGAGCGCCCGCGCGGCGTGCTGTCGCGCGCGCAGATCGAGGAGCGGCTCTACGGCTGGGACGAAGAGGTCGCGAGCAACGCGGTCGAGGTCCATATCCACAATCTGCGCCGCAAGCTCGGCGACGGCGTCATCCGCACGGTGCGCGGCCTCGGCTACAGCCTGGGGCGCGACGACTCTTGAGCCTGCGCTATCGCCTGCTGATCGTCGTGCTCGGCGTCGCGCTGGCGACGACGCTCGCTGCCACCGGCGCGACCTACTACTGGGCACGTCACGAGATCGACGAGCTGCTCGACTACCAGCTGCGCCAGCAGGCGCTCGCGCTGCGCGACAAGGCCTATCTGCTCGGCAACGTCGCCGTCGTCGAGCCGGATCCCGAACAGCACGTCGTGATCCAGCTGTGGGATCGTCGCGGCGCCTTGCGCTACCTGTCGCATCGCGCGGTCGACATCGCGCGTCCCGAGCGCTACGGCTATGCGAACGTCAGCGGCAGCGGCGAGGACTGGCGCGTCTACGCGACCGAGCTCGGGCCGTGGATCGTGCAGCTCGCACAACCGCTCGAGCAGCGCCGGACCATCGCCGCGAGCGCCGCCTGGCGCATGCTGTTGCCGCTGCTCGCGATGCTGCCGCTGCTGAGCGGCGCGATGTGGTGGATCGTCGGGCGCGTGCTCGCCCCGATCACCGCGCTCGCCGGCCGCATCGCCACGCGCGAGAACGCGCTCGAACCGATCGCTGCCGGCGGCTTGCCGGCCGAGGTCGCGCTGACGGTGCACGCGCTGAACGATCTGATCGCGCGGCTCAAGGACGTGCTCGCGCGCCAGCAGGAGTTCATGGCGGACGCCGCGCACGAGCTGCGCACGCCGCTGACCGCGATCACCCTGCAGGCGCAGCTGCTCGAACGCGCGGCGTCGCGGGCCGAGTCGGCCGACGCGCTCGTCGAGCTGAAGCGCGGCATCGCGCGCTCGACGCACCTGGTCGAGCGCCTGTTGACCTTGGCGCGACTGGACGTCGCGAGCGAGTACGAGCCGACGCGGCCCGTCGATCTCGGCGCGCTGGTCGACGCCAGCCTCGTCAATGCGCGGCTGCTCGCGCAGGACCGCGACATCGCGCTGGCCGCGCGCGTCGAGCCCGCCGTGGGGATCGAAGGCATCGAGTCGCAGCTCCAGAGCCTCGTCGACAACCTGCTCGACAACGCGCTGCGCTACACGCCGCGCGGCGGTCGTGTGCATGTCGAGCTCGCCGCGCGGCGCCACGGAGCGGTGCTGTCCGTCGCCGACAGCGGGCCTGGCATTCCCGAAGCGGATCGCGGTCGCGTCTTCGATCGCTTCTACCGCGTGCCGGGCAGCACCGTGCAGGGCAGCGGCCTCGGCCTCGCGATCGTCAAGCGCGTCGCCGATCTGCACGGCGCGAGCATCGAGGTCGGCGAATCCGATCTCGGCGGCGCCTGCTTCACGATCGCCTTCCCCGCGACGGCCGATGCCCGGGGTCCCCGATCTTCGTAGCCCGGGTGGAGCGCGCAGCGCGTGACCCGGGATCCCTGCAAACGCGTGCGCTGCCTGAAGTGCACCGAATTTAGCCACGGAGAACACGGAGAAGAGAACGATTGGGCCTGCGCCTCCGCGACTCGATCGCGGTTGTTGGCGCCGGCGCTTCTTCCCCGTGTTCTCTGTGTTCTCCGTGGCGCGCGAAGCGCAACTTCCGGCTTGCCGAAGTCCATCATCAGCCTTTAAGACTCGCTTAAGCGTAGCCCTTCATCCTGCCTGCCACTCGCGCTTCCGGGCGCCGCATGGGGCGGCCCCGCAGCGCGCTGGCGCAGCGGAGGATGACCATGAACCTGAAACGCTATGCGACGCCGGCCCTCGCGGCCGCCATCGCCACCGCCACCCTCGCGTGGCACGGCTATCACGCGGGCGATGCCGACGGCCTCGCCACACCGCTCGTTGCGGAAGCGCAGGCGAGCCCGCTCGCCGCGACGCCGTCCCCGGCGAGCGTCGGCCTGCCCGACTTCACCGATCTCGTCCAGCGCACTTCGCCCGCGGTCGTGAACATCAGCGCGACGCGCACCGTGCCGGCCGCGAACCGCGGCCCGTTCGGCGGCGCGCTGCCCTTCGATCGCGACAGCCCGTACTTCGAGTTCTTCAAGCGCTTCGGCCCGCCGCTGCCGGAAGGCGGGGACGGCCCGATCGCGCGCAGCGGCGGCTCGGGCTTCATCGTCTCGCCGGACGGCCACGTGCTGACCAACGCGCACGTCGTCGCCGGCGCCGACGAAGTGACGGTGCAGCTCGCCGACAAGCGCGAGTTCCGCGCCAAGGTCGTCGGCGCCGACGAGACCACCGACGTCGCGCTGATCAAGATCGACGCGCAGGACCTGCCGACGCTGAAGGTCGGCGATCCGGAGCGCCTGAAGGTCGGCGAGTGGGTGATCGCGATCGGCTCGCCGTTCGGCTTCGATCACACCGTCAGCGCCGGCGTCGTCAGCGCCAAGACGCGCACCTTGCCGAACGGTGGCTACGTGCCCTTCATCCAGACCGACGTCGCGATCAATCCCGGCAACTCGGGCGGTCCGCTGCTGAATCTGGCGGGCGAAGTCGTCGGCATCAATTCGCAGATCTACAGCCAGAGCGGCGGCTACATGGGCCTGTCCTTCGCGATCCCGATCGATCTCGCGATGAACGTCCAGCAGCAGCTTGCGCAGGACGGCAAGGTGACGCGCGGCCGCCTCGGCGTCGGCGTGCAGTCCTTGAACCAGGATCTCGCGCAGTCCTTCGGTCTCGACGCGCCGCAGGGCGCGCTCGTCAGCCAGGTCGAGGACGGCACGCCCGCCGCGCGCGCCGGCTTGCGCACCGGCGACGTGATCCTCGGCTTCGACGGTGCGCGCATCGAGGACTCGGCGATGCTGTCCAGGCTGGTCGCCGCGAAGAAGCCGGGCGATCGCGTGCAGGTCGAATTCCTGCGCGACGGCAAGCGCCAGCACCTCGACGTCGCGCTGGGCGCAGTGCCGGCCGACACCCTCGCGACGGCGGACGAGGGCGCGCGTGACGAGGCCGGGCGCCTGGGCGTCGTCGTGCAGGCACTGCCGCCGGAACAGCAGGCGCAGGGCGCGGGCGTGGTCGTCGCGGCCGTGTCCGGCGCGGCGGCGAAGGCGGGCATCCGCGAGGGCGACGTCATTCTCGCCGTCGGCAGCGAGCGCGTCGCGAACGCGACGGAACTGAAGGAACTCGTCGCGCGCGCGCCCGGTCATATCGCCCTGCTCGTGCAACGCGACGACGCGCAGATCTACGTCCCGATCAATCTCGGCTGAACGGTCCGAACGGCGGACGTGTCGCGATCGAACGCCGGACGATGTCCGGCGTTCGCCGACGCGGTAAAGTGCGCGCCCTTCGCCGACCGTCGGTCGGCTGGCAACGCAATTGCATCGGACACAGCATGACCGAAAATTTTCCGCCGTCGCCTCCGGATCCGGCACGGCGTCACGCGCTCCAGACGCTGGCCGCCCTGCTCGGCGCGTCCGTGCTGCATGCGGCGCCCGTCGCCGCCGCGCCGCTGCTCGCCGACGGCCGCGCGTTCAGCGTCGAACGGCTGCGCCGCCGTGCCGCCGAGCTCGCGCAGCGGCCCTATCAGGCGCCGCCCGACGACCTGCCTGCCGCGCTCGCCGAGCTCGGTTACGACGCCTATCGCGACATCCGCTACCGCCCGCCGGAAGCCCTGTGGCTGGGTGAAGCGCCATTCACGGCGCAGTTCTTCCATCCCGGCTTCTACTACCGGCAAACGGTGCGCATCTTCGAGGTCCACGACGAGCGCGCGCACGAGGTCCGCTATGCGCCGGCGCTGTTCGACTACGGCAAGAACCGGCTGGGCTCGAGCGCGTTGGGCCAGGTGCGCGGCTTCGCCGGCTTTC
>JBFWSI010000143.1:0-8415 GCA_050248455.1 Gammaproteobacteria bacterium
ACACGCACACGACGGTCGCCGCACTCACGGCGATCACCATCCACGCCGGCAACGCGGGCACGCCCGCGACCACGGCGCCCAGCGCGCGATCGACGCCCGTCGCCGAGATCGCGGCGGCGAGGCACAAGCCGCCGCCGAACAGCAGCAGCGTGCCCCAGGGGACCGACTTCGCATCGTCCCAGTCGAGCAGGCGCGGCGCGCGGCCGTCGTCCTCACGCGTGCCGCTGCCGAGCAGGAACAGCGCGAGCGCCGCGGCGAGCGCAATGCCGGTGTCGCTCAAGGCGGCGAGCGGGCGCAGGCCGGCGATTTCGAGGTCGACGAGCAGCGCGCGGAACATCCAGCATCCCGCGGCGACGACGAACACGATCAGCGTGCGCCGCGCGCCGCCGTCGAGCGGCCGGCTTTCGAACTGGTGCGCGGCGAGACCGATCTCGTGCGTCTGGCCGAGCGGGAAGCACCAGCGCGTCAGCACCCACCAGGTGAACGGCAGCATGCAGGCGACGATCGGCAGGCCGAACATCGACCAGTGCAGGAAATCGAGCTCGTAGTCGTGATGCTGGCCGAGAAACGACGCGACGAAGAGATTCGGCGGCGTGCCGATCAGCGTGCCCATGCCGCCGATCGTCGCGCCGTAGGCGACACCGAGCACCAGGCTCTTGCGCAGATGCGTATCGACGCCGGGCCGATCGGCGATGCTGAGCGCGACCGGCAGCATCAGCACCGCGGTCGCCGTGTTCGACAGCCACAGGCTGATGAAGGCCGTCGCGCCCATCACGCCGGCGACGAGACGCCCGGCGTCGCGGCCCGTCAGGGCCAGGATCCGGAACGCGAAGACGCGATGCAGATCCCACTTCTGGACCGCACTCGACAGCAGGAAGCCGCCGAGGAACAGAAAGATCAGCGGATCCGCGTAGGGCGCGAGCGCGGCCCCGGTCTCGGCAATCCCAAGCAGCGGGAACAGCAGCGCCGGCAGCAGCGAGGTGACGGGCAGCGGCACGGGTTCGGCCAGCCACCACAGCGCCATCCAGGCCATGATGCCGACCACCGCCCGGCCCATGAGATCGAGGTGAAGCGTCGTCCCCGTGCCGCCGCTGTAGTGCTCCGGCACGAGCAGGAACACCAGCAGCCCGAGCGCGGGCCCGAGCCAGAGTGCGAAGGGAGTCGCACGGCGCTCAGCGGACATCGTGGCAGGGCCCCGGCGTTCCATTTATTTTTCTAAGATCCACTGGTAAGCTCGTTTTGTAAGCCACTGTGTTACCGGACATTATCGAATGACAACGGGGCGCGAATGCTGACCTTCGACATCGCCGGTGCACAAATCGACGGCGCGCGAGACTATCAGGAAGACGCTTTCCTGATCACTCGCCTCAGCAGTTCGTCCGGGGAGCGCAGCGCTTCGCTGGTGATCGTCGCCGACGGCATGGGCGGACATGCCGCGGGCAACGTCGCGAGCAACATGGCGGTGCAGACCTTCAACAAGCACCTCACCAGCAATTTCCCCTCCGATCAGATGCCGACGGTACTGCGCGAAGCGGTACTGCAGGCGAACAACTCGATCACCGAAACGGTGCGCGAGACGGCCGCGCTGAAAGGCATGGGCTGCACGCTCGTCGCCGTCGTGATCGACGACAAGGAGCTGCGCTGGGTCAGCGTCGGCGACAGCCATCTCTATCTCGTGCGCGACGCCAAGGTCGTCAAGAAGAACGCCGATCACAGCTACGGCGGCTTTCTCGCGCGCATGGCCGAGGCCGGCAAGCCGATCGAGCCCGAAGCCGGCTTCTCGCGCAACATGCTGATGAGCGCGCTGACCGGCGACGAGATCGCCGACATCGACTGTCCCGACGGCGCGCTCGAGCTGCAGGCCGGCGATCGCATCGTCATCGCGAGCGACGGCCTCGACACGCTGAGCCACGGCAAGCTCGTCTCGCACGTCGAGAAGGCGGGCTCGGCGAAGGAATGCGTCGACGCGCTGCTGAAGGCCGTGCAGGACGCGCGCATGCCGCGCCAGGACAACACGACGGTGATCGTCGTGATGGTCGGCGAGAAATCCGAATTCAAGGCGCGGCCGATCCAGTCGCAGAAGCCCGGCGCTGTCCCCGCGGCGCTCGCGACCGGCGGCGGCACCAACATCGGCGCGGCCACGCGCCCACCGCCGACGCCGCCGGTGAAGCCGGTGCCGCGCGAGCGCGACACGCAGGCAGGCGGGGCCGGCAAGCTGCTCGCCGCCCTGCTCGGCCTGCTCGTGCTCGGCGGCGGCGCCGGGGCCTACTGGTACTTCGCGCTGCGCGAGCCGAGCAGCGAGCTGCCGCCGGCCGTCGCGGCCGCCGAGAAGCTGGAGCCGCTGGTCAACGAGGAAGTGCTAGGCGGCGGCGAGCCCGCCGCGACCGACGAGATGTCCGCCGAGGATGCGGACACGGCCGCCGAAGCCGCGCCCGTCGCAGCCCCCGCGACGCCGACGACCGGCACCGGCGAGACCTTCGCCGACGGGCTGCGCGGCGGCGGCACGGGCCCGAAGATGGTGTGGCTGCCGGCCGGCAGCTATCAGATGGGCAGTCCGGACACCAGCGCAGATTTCAGCGAACGTCCGCAGCACCTGGTCACGCTGAAGCGCTACGCGATGAGCCAGTACGAAATCACGATTGCCGACTACGCGCGCTTCGCGTCGTCGACGGGCCGCAGGCTGCCGAAGACCGGCGATCTCGAGCGTACGACGCATCCGGTGTTCTTCGTGTCCTGGGACGACGCGCTCGCCTATACGAAGTGGCTGTCGAGCCAGACCGGTCAGTCCTACCGCTTGCCCAGCGAAGCCGAGTGGGAATACGGCGCACGCGGCGGCACGGCGACGGGCTACTGGTGGGGCCGCGACATCGGCGCCGGCAAGGCTCACTGCTTCGCCTGCGACACGGGCCTCGATCCGCGGCAGCCGACGAAGGTCGGCCGCTTCCCCGCCAACCCCTACGGCCTCTACGACACCGCGGGCAACGTCGAGGAGTGGGTCTACGACTGCTGGCACGACAGCTACGAAGGCGCGCCGAGCGACGGCTCGGTGTTCGAAGGCGGCGACTGCGGCCAGCGCGTCGTGCGCGGCGGCGCCTACTCGAGCGGCCCGAAAGCCCTGCGCTCGATGACGCGCGGCAAGTTCGCCGCCGGCACCGCGAACGACAGCGTCGGCTTCCGCGTCGTGCGGGATTGAATATCCTCTTGGTAGCCCTGGATGAGCGCCAGCGAACTCGGGGCTGCGCCGCGTAGAGCGCCGGTTATTGGCCACGGAGAACACGGAGGAGAGATGGGTTGAACCTGCGCCTCCGTGACTCGGTTCCGATTACCCGCGCCGGCGCTGCGGAGGTTCCGGACTATTCCATTCTTCCCCGTGTTCTCCGTGGCTATATAGCCGAGCGTAAATGCGCTCCACTGCGTGCTGTTTACCGTCATTCCCGCGCTAGCGGGAATCCACGCCGGACGAGGAGGCCTCCGTCGGGCGCTCCTTCTTTTTCCGCGCTGGACGCCGGGGAAGTGCGTGGATGCCCGCTGGCGCGGGCATGACGTCGGAAATTTCTACACGGGCATACGCTATCGAACTGCCAGTGGAGTGGATTTACGCTCAGCTATATGGATCAGTGCATTTCAGGTAACGCAGGCGCACCCGGGCGGCGGCTTTGAACCGAACGCAGTGCGCCGGACTCCAAGGGCGACGAGCAGGCGGTCCTGCGGCGAGGTAAGCGATGAACGTGCGAACATTGGTGGCGGCGACGCTCGCGGCGATGCTCGGTGGCCTCGCGCTGGACGCCCTCGCCGACGACTGGCGCCAGCCGCGCAGCGGCGGACAGTGGCGTTCACCGCCTCCGGCCTGGGGCAATACGCCGGGGCCGGTGCCCCACGGCATCGAGCGCCGACGCGCCCAGGGTTGGCAGAACGACGGCTATCCGAGCTTCCACCGTGATCGCGATCGCCAGCGCTGGCGCGACAATCCGCACGATCGTCACGAGAGCCGCCAGCGCGACGACTGGCACGATCACGGCCGTGACGACGACTGGCGCGACGGCCGGCACGGCTGGCGCGACGACGACGGGGAACGGCGCGGCGGCGTGGTGCGCCGTCGCGATCGCGACGACCACGATCACCGCGACGATCATCACGACTACTGGCCGCCACCGGCTTACGGTCCCTATGCACCGGCCCCGGGCTACGACAATCGCTGGCGCCGCTACGACGATTACTAGCCCCAACGCGCTCATCGTCCCGCAGCCCGGGTGTAGCGCAGCGGAACCCGGGATCTTCGAATCCTCAAACCTCGTCCAGCGCCACGATGCGCCGCCTGAGCGCCCATACCAGCCCCAGTCCCGGCAGCGCGACGACCAGCGACACGGCGAAGTAGAACACCCAGCCGACGGCGGCGACCGCCGCGGCGAGCGGTCCCAGCACGACGCTGCCGAGCCCTGCCAGCGCGCTCAGCGCCGCGTACTGCGTGGCGGTGTAGCGGGCGTTGCAGAGCGCGATCAGCAGCGCGACGTGGGCGCAGGTCCCCATGCCGCCGCAGAAGTTCTCCAGTGCAACCACCGCCATCAGGCCGGGCAGGCTCTTGCCGACGAGCGCGAGCAGGAGGAAGCCCGCGTTCGTCACCATCTGCAGCAGGCCGAACACGAGCAGCGAGCGCCACAGGCCCAGTCGCGCCATCGCGAGCCCGCCGGCGACGCCGCCCGACAGCGCCGCTATCATGCCCAGCGCCTTGTACACCGCGCCGATTTCGGTCAGCGAATAGCCCTGGCCGCGAATGAAGAAGGTCTGCGACAGCGCGCCGGCGAACTGATCGCCGAGCTTGTACAGCAGCACGCAGGCGAGCAGCGCGAGGACCGCGGGGCGACCCGCCATTTCCCGCAGCGGGCCGACGATCGCCTCGCGCAAGTCGCGCGGCGGCGGATGGACCTGCGGCGGCTCGGGCGCGACGAGGCTCGCGACCAGCCCGATCGCCATCAGGCCCGCCATCGCGAGATAAGCGAGCGCGAAGCCGTGCTGCTCGGCGAGCACCAGCGCGCCCGCACCGGAGGCGAGCATCGCGAGCCGGTAGCCCGCGATCGACCACGCGGTGCCGAGTCCGCGCTCGGCGACGGTGAGACGTTCCGCGCGATAGGCGTCGAAGGCGATGTCCTGGGTCGCGGAGGTGAAGGCGAGCAGCAGCGCGAGCACCGCGAGCGGCCCGACGGCGCGCGCGGGATCGCAGGCGGCGAACGCGGCGAGCAGGCCGATCAGCACGCACTGGCTCGCGAGCAGCCAGCTGCGGCGACGGCCGAGATGCGCGAGCTGCCAGCGGTCGAGCAGCGGCGCCCACAGGAACTTGAACAGATACGGCAGGCCGACCAGCGACAGCGCGCCGATCGCTGCGAGATCCACGCCGTCGACCGTGAGCCAGGCCTGCAGCGTGCCGCGCGACAGCGCGAGCGGCAGGCCCGATGCGAAGCCGAGCACGCCCATCAGCGCGAGGCGACGGCGGTGGGCCCGGGCGTCGTGGACATCGGCGGGAAACATCCGGCGGATTGTCGCACAGCAACCGAGCCGCCCGGCGCGGCTGTTAGACTCCTGCCCAGGCTGGGGCCGTCGCCCGGAGAATCTCGATGGCACGTGAAATCGAACGCAAGTTCCTGCTGCGCGACGCCGGCTGGCGCGCGGCCGTCACGCGCTCGACGGTGATGCGCCAGGGCTACATGGGCAGCTCGCCGGCGGTCTCGATCCGCGTGCGCGTGGCCGGCGATCGCGCCTGGCTCAACTTCAAGAGCGCGACGCTCGGCGTCGCGCGGCACGAGTTCGAATACGCGATCCCGCGCGCGGAAGCCGAGGAAATGCTGGCGCTGTTCTGCGCCGAGCGCTGCCTCGACAAGACCCGCCACTTCGTGCGCTGGGGCTCTCACGTGTGGGAGATCGACGAGTTCCACGGCGCGAACGCCGGCCTCGTCGTCGCCGAGATCGAACTCGGCGCCGAGGACGAGGTCTTCGAAAAACCCCCTTGGCTGGGCGCCGAGGTGTCGGACGACAGGCGCTACTACAACGTCTGTCTGATCGATCACCCCTACTCGCGCTGGTGAGACCGTGACACTGCCAGGCGCCGAGGACGAAGGTTATAATTCCCGAGCAATTTCCTTGGAAGAGACGAGGCTAGGGTCCATGAATGTCGCCGGCACGCGAGTTCCGGACGCCGCGCCGGCGCGGCAGCCGGCACGACTCGTCGACCGCTACGGTCGCGTCGTCGACTACGTGCGGATCTCGGTCACCGACCGCTGCGACTTCCGCTGCGTCTACTGCATGGAGCCGGACACGAAGTTCGTGCCGCGGCCGCAGGTGCTGACGCTGGAGGAAATCACCCAGGTCGCGCGCGCCTTCGTCGAACTGGGCGTGCACAAGATCCGCCTCACCGGCGGCGAACCGCTGGTGCGCCGGAACGTCGTGAAGCTGATGGAGGACATCGCCGCCCTGCCCGGCCTGCGCGAGCTGGTGGTGACGACCAACGGTTCCCAGCTGCAGCGGCTCGCCGGCGCTCTGCGCGCGGCGGGCGTCAAGCGGCTGAACGTCAGCCTCGATTCCCTGCACGCCGAGCGCTTCGCACGGATCACGCGCGGCGGCCGGCTCGAGCAGGTGCTCGCCGGCATCGACGCCGCGCGTGCCGTCGGCTTCGAGCGCCTGAAGATCAACTCCGTCATCCTGAAGCATCGCAACGAGGACGAAGTCGTGCCGCTGGTGCGCTATGCCGCCGAACGCGGCATGGACATCTCGTTCATCGAGGAAATGCCGCTGGGCGTGATCGCCGATCACGACCGCGCCGAAACCTATTATTCGAGCGACGAGATCCGGCGCGATCTCGCGCCGCATTTCACGCTGCTGCCGACGGCCGAGACGACCGGGGGGCCGGCACGCTATTTCCGGCTGGTCGAATTCGGCACCCGCGTCGGCTTCATCTCGCCGCACAGTCACAACTTCTGCGATACCTGCAACCGCGTGCGCCTGACCACCGAGGGCCGCCTGCTGCTGTGCCTGGGGCAGGAGCATTCGGCCGATCTGCGCGCGGTGCTGCGCGCCCATCCCGGCGAGCCCGAGCGCGTGAAGCAGGCAATCCGCGAGGCGATGGCCCTGAAGCCCCTGGGTCACGAATTCACGCTGCACGAGCGGCCGATCCTGTTCCGGCACATGAACGCGACCGGCGGCTGAGCGCCGCGTCATTTCCTTCATGCGACCTCTCATCACGGGCCTCGTGCTCGCCGGCGGCCAGGGCAGCCGCCTGGGCGGCCGCGACAAGGGGCTGGTCGAGATCGCCGGCGAACCGCTGATCGCGCAGGTGCTCGCGCGCTATGCGGCGCAGGTCGACGTCGTGCTGATCAGTGCGAACCGTCATCGCGGGATCTATGCGGGCTACGGACATCCCGTGATCGCCGATCTGCATCTCGCGCATCCCGGGCCGCTCGCCGGTGTCGCGAGCGGCCTCGCCGAGTGCCGCACGCCGCTGCTGGCGGTCGTGCCCTGCGACGCGCCGTTCCTGCCCGAGGATCTGGTCGCCCGCCTGTACGCGGCGCTCGAGCACCACGCCGCCGAGATCGCGGTCGCGCAGGCCGGCGGCGAAGACCAGCCCGTGTTCGCGCTGCTGCGGACTTCGCTCGCCGCATCCGCCGCCGCCTCCCTCGCAGCCGGGGAACGTGGGCTGATGGCCTGGCACCGGCGGCATCGGCTCGCCGTCGTGCCTTTCGACGACGCCGCGGCCTTTCGCAACCTCAACACGCCGGAAGACTGCGCGCGCGCCGCGCGGCTGCTCGCGCCTCCACCGCGCCCGCGCCTGCTCGGCGTCGCGGGCTACAGCGGCAGCGGCAAGACCACCTTGCTGACGCGCCTGATCCCCCGCTTCGTCGCGCACGGCCTGCGCATCGGCGTGCTGAAGCATGCCCACCACCGCTTCGACATCGACTATCCGGGCAAGGACAGCTACGAGCTGCGCCGGGCCGGCGCCGCCTGCGTGATGGTCGCGTCCGCGCACCGCGATGCCTTCATCCGCGAACATCGCGTCGAAAAAGAGCCCGTGCTGCGCACGCTGCTCGCCGAGTTCGAGGGCCGCGAGCTCGATCTCGTGCTGGTCGAAGGCTTCCGGCACGAGCGTTTTCCGAAGATCGAAGTCCATCGTCGCGCGGCAGGTGCCCAGTCGGCCCGCGGATTGTTGAGCGTCGACGACGACTCTATCATCGCGCTCGCGACCGACGGCGAGATCGAAACGCCGCGGCCGATGCCGCGCTTCGACGTCGACGACGTCGACGCGATTGCCGCCTTCGTACTCGATCACTGCGCCCAGCCCGCCTCGGCGTGGCCGCGCCTAGCCCGCGAGACCCGCCGATGAGCGCCACGCCCGATAATCCGTCCCACCGCGATGCGCCGCTCGCCGCGCTG
>JBFWSI010000144.1:0-8376 GCA_050248455.1 Gammaproteobacteria bacterium
GCGCCTTCGCCGTTCGGCGACGGCGCGGTCATGTGGTAGGCGTCGCTGTTCATGCCGAAGCCGACGAACTCGCCATAGATCTTCGCGCCGCGCTGGCGCGCGTGCTCGTACTCCTCGAGCACCATCACGCCGGCGCCGTCGCTGAGCACGAAGCCGTCGCGATCGCGATCCCAGGGACGGCTCGCGGCTTCCGGATCGTCGTTGCGCGTGGACAGCGCGCGCGCCGAGGCGAAGCCGCCGATGCCCGTCGGGCAGGTCGCGTTCTCGGCCCCGCCCGCGATCATCGCGTCGACCTCGCCGCGCTCGATCATGCGCGCGGCGAGCCCGATGCAGTGCGCGCCGGTCGAGCAGGCCGACACCAGGGCGAAGTTCGGGCCCTTGATGCCGTACTTGATCGACAGGTTGCCGGAGATCATGTTGATGATGTTGCTCGGCACGAAGAACGGCGAGATCTTGCGCGGCCCGCCGTCGATGAAGGACTGATAGCCCTTCTCGATGCCAGGCAGGCCGCCGATGCCGGAACCGATCAGCACGCCGATGCGGCGACGGTTCTCGTCGGTGACGGTGCAGCCCGAATCGTCCATCGCCTGGATGGCAGCCGCCATTCCGTAATGGATGAACGGATCCATCTTGCGGGCCTCTTTGGGCGAGATGTACTGCGCAACGTCGAAGTCGACGATGCTGCCGCCGAAACGGGTGCTGAATTCCGAGATGTCGAACGACGTAATCGGGCGGATGCCGCTCTTGCCGGCAACGATGTTACGCCAGGATTCGGCGACGGTATTCCCGTTCGGGGCGACCACGCCCAGCCCGGTGATCACTACGCGACGCGCCAAGATTGGCTCCTCCCTCTCCCCTGGAAATGCGAAGGGCCGCGATACGCCTGCTCTCGAGCAGTCCTATTCGCGGCCCCGGTGTTCTGGTGGGTGTTGTTGTCGTGCTCAGCCCAGATTCTTGGTGATGTAATCGATGGCCTGCTGGACGGTGGTGATCTTTTCGGCTTCTTCGTCTGGAATCTCGGTCTTGAATTCTTCTTCCAGGGCCATCACCAGCTCAACCGTGTCCAGAGAATCGGCACCGAGATCGTCGACGAAAGAGGCTTCTTTGGTGACTTCCTCTTCCTTGACGCCCAATTGTTCGATGACGATTTTTTTGACACGTTCTTCAACGCTACTCATTTGTGGACTGTCCTCCCAGCTCTGGTACAGCGGCTGCTGCGGCACCGCTAGTGTAGTGGAAAAGAACCAAGTTTCAAGCAACTAACTGCGTTCGACACGGTCAAAGCGGCGCCGCTGTCGGACGTCACTTACTCGTTTTCCATCAAGCGTTTCGCGCCTCCTTTTCGGCATGCGCGACAGCTTCAGGCCATGTACATCCCACCGTTGACGTGCAGCGTCTCGCCGGTGATGTACGCGGCCTGTTCCGAGGCGAGGAAGGCGACGGCCGCGGCGATTTCCTCGGCGGCACCGAGGCGCCCGGCCGGGATGCGCGCGAGCAGCGCCGCGCGCTGTGCATCGTTCAGCGCGCGCGTCATGTCGGTGTCGATCATGCCGGGCGCGACCGCATTGACCGTCACGCCGCGCGCCGCGACTTCCTGCGCGAGCGACTTCGTGAAGCCGATGACGCCGGCCTTCGCCGCAGCATAGTTGGCCTGTCCGGCATTGCCCGACGCGCCGACCACCGAAGTGATGTTGACGATGCGGCCCCAGCGCGCCTTGATCATCGCGCGTACGCAGTGCTTGCTCAGCGTGAAGATCGAGCCGAGATCCGCGTCGATGACCTGGCGCCATTCCTCGTCCTTCATGCGCAGCAGCAGGTTGTCGCGCGTGATGCCCGCGTTGTTGACGAGCACCAGCGGCGTCAGCGCGCGCGCGGCCAGGGTCTCGAACAGGGCGTTGACGGACGCCGGCTCGGTGACGTCGAGCTGCAGGCCGACATGATCGCTGCCATGCGCTTTCAGGGTCGCATCCAGCGCGGCCGCGCCGGCCGCGGTCGTCGAGGTGCCGATGACCTGCAGGCCCTGGGCCGCGAGGCTGTCGGCGATGGCGCGGCCGATGCCGCGGCTGGCGCCGGTGACGAGTGCGGTGCGTCGTTCCGTCATGGCTCTAGGCTCCGAGGCCGGCGAGCGCCGCGCGCAGCTCGGCCGGGCCGTTCAGGGTATGGACGTCGAGGCCGGCCGCGCAGCGCTTGACCAGCGGCGCGAGCACCTTGCCGGGGCCGCATTCGACGACCTGCGTCACGCCGCGGGCCGCGAAGTGCTCGATCGTTTCCTGCCAGCGCACCGGCGAGTACAGCTGCGCGACCAGCGCGGCGCGGATGTCGTCCGCCGCGTCGTGCGTCGCGACGTCGACGTTGTGGACGACCGGGATCTGCGGCTGCGCGATTGCGATCGGCGCGAGGCGCGCGGCGAAACGCTCGGCCGCCGGCTGCATCAGGGCGCTGTGCGCGGGCACGCTGACGGCGAGCGGCACCACGCGCTTGGCGCCCGCTTCCTTCGCGAGCTCGCCGGCGCGCGCGACCGCCGCGGCCGCGCCGGAGATCACGATCTGACCGGGCGCGTTGAGGTTCGCGCACTGCGCGACGCCGAGCTCGGCGGCCGCGGCGCAGGCCGCGGCGAGCGCGGCTTGCTCGAGACCGAGGACCGCCGCCATGCCGCCGCTGCCGGACGGTACCGCTTCCTGCATGAACTTCCCGCGATCGGCGACGAGGCCGATGGCGTCGCGGAACGCGAGCGCGCCGCTGCAGACGAGGGCGGAGTATTCGCCGAAGCTGTGGCCCGCCATCAGCGCCGGTCGCGGGCCGCCGCAGGCGAGCCAGATGTCCCAGGTCGCGACGCTCGCGGCGAGCAGCGCGGGCTGCGTATTCTGTGTGAGGTTCAGCTGCTCGGCGGGGCCGGCGTCGACCAGTGCCCACAGGTCGAAGCCGAGCACCGACGAAGCCTCGTCGTAGCGCGCGCGCAGCTGCGGGAATTCGGCCGCCAGCGCCGCGACCATGCCTACCGATTGAGCCCCCTGGCCGGGAAAGACGAATGCGAGCATGGCTGATCAGAGCTCCGGTTGGTTGACGAGCAGTTGTTCGAGCATGCTGCTGATCCGCTCGGGCACCGACTTGCGCACTTCGAGCACCGCTTCGTCGATCGCGCGGCCGAAGGACAGCGCATCCGCGCCGCCGTGGCTCTTGACGCAGATGCCGCGCAGGCCGAGCAGGCTCGCGCCGTTGTAGCGCCGCGGATCGGCGCGCTCGCGCAGGCGCCCCAAGGCGGGCCGCGCGAACAGCGCGCCGATCTTGGCCAGCACGTCGCGCGTGAACTCCTCGCGCGCCATGTG
Source organism: Gammaproteobacteria bacterium (assembly GCA_050248455.1). Classification (GTDB taxonomy): domain Bacteria; phylum Pseudomonadota; class Gammaproteobacteria. Next base: position 3,327 of record JBFWSI010000144.1, read on the forward strand.
CATCAGCATGCCGGCGACGCCTTCGCTCGCCTTCAGCGCGACGTTGCCGACGAAACCGTCGCAGACGATCACGTCGACGTTGCCGGAGAAGATGTCGTTGCCCTCGACGAAGCCCTGGTAGTTCAGCGAGCTCTGCTCGAGCAGCAGCGCCGTCTGCTTCACGCGGTCGTTGCCCTTGATCTCTTCCTCGCCGATGTTCAGCAGCGCGACGCGGGGATTCGGCCGGTTGTCGACGGCGGTGCACAGCACCGAGCCCATCACCGCGAAGCGGAACAGCTCTTCCGAGCTCGAGTCGACGTTCGCGCCGAGATCGAGCATGTGCGTGCTGCCGCGGATCCCGGGCATCGTCGCGCAGATCGCGGGCCTGTCGATGCCGGGCAGCGTCTTCAACACGTAGCGCGCCATCGCCATCAGCGCGCCGGTATTGCCGGCGCTGACGCAGGCATCGGCAGCGCGCTCGCGCACGAGGTCCAGCGCGAGCCGCATCGAGGATTCGCGCTTGTTGCGCAGCGCGCTCGACGGCCGTTCGTCCATCTCGACCTTCTGCGGCGCGTGCTGGATCGTCAGGCGTGCATCCTCGCCGCCCGTCCTGTCCTGCACGCGCAGGATCGCGTCGCGATCGCCGACGAGGACGAGCTGGAGTTCGGAATGGCGGCGCAGCGCGGCGGTCGCGGCGGCGACGGTGACCTCGGGGCCGAAGTCACCGCCCATCGCGTCGAGGGCGAGGCGGATCACAGGGATGTCTGGGTCTGGATGAGATCGGTCGTGACGGCGGCGGGCGGCGGCGACTGCATCGCGCTCGCGGTGGACGGCAGGCGACGGGCTCGCCGTCGGCCTGCCGGCAGCAGCCTCAGTCCTTGTTCGCGACGACCTGCTTGCCGCGGTAGTAACCGTCCGGGCTCACGTGGTGGCGGCGATGCACTTCGCCGGTGGTCGAGTCTTCCGACAGCGCGGGATTCTTGAGCGCGTCGTGCGAGCGGCGCATGCCGCGCTTCGAAGGGGTCTTGCGGTCCTGTTGAACGGCCATCGTCTGTCTCCTCGGGTCTGGGCCTCAAATTCGTCGAGCCGCGACGCCGCACCGTGCGTCGTCGCTTCCACGTTCATGTCACTTCTTCGTGCGCTCCCACAGCGCCTGCAGATCGGCGAAGGGTTTGCGCGGCGTCTCCTCGGGCGCTGCGCCCTCCTCGTCCGTCCCGTCCGGCGCCGCACAGTCGCCGCGCGCATGCAGCGCGATCATCGGGGCGGCGAGCAGCAGCTCGTCTTCGATCAGATCCGGCAGCTTGAGACGCTCGTCGGGCCGCAATACCAGCTCGAAGTCCTGCTCGGCATCGCCCGGCGCGGCGCCGATCTCGAGATCGACGTCCGCGTGCAGCAAGGTCACGTACGGCTGCAGGCAGCGCTGGCAGGTGCTGGCGACCGGCACCGAGATTTCCCCCGTCACGCGCGGTCGGCCGCTGTCGGACCAGCCGAACTGCAGCTCGACCTGCGCATCGCCCCTCACTTCGAAGGCCGAGCCCAAGCGCTTCAGCGCGACCGCGGGCAGCGCGCCCGCGAGCTGTGCCCCCTGGTGCGCCAGGCGCTTCGGATCGACCTGTTCAGGCAGCTTGCCCTGCATTGGGCGCGGGAGTATACGGGAAGTTGCAAGTCCGTAAAATGCCAGCGCTTTCGCGGCGCTCGCCGATGAGCTGCCGTGGCAAGCGGGCCGGCGGCGCGCCGGGCGCATGTTTCCAACGATGATCGACATGACTGCAGCCGTCCTGCCGGCCCGGCGTCCGCTGGTGCTGGCGTCTTCGTCCCGCTATCGCCAGGCGCTGCTCGCCCGCCTCGAGCTGCCCTTCGTGGCCATGAGCCCCGAGATCGACGAGACGCCGCGACCGGGCGAGCTCGGAGCCGCACTCGCGGCGCGGCTCGCGCTGGCGAAGGCGGCGGCGCTGGCCCCCGCGCATCCGACGGCTCTGCTCATCGGCAGCGACCAGGCCGTGAGCTGCGCCGGCCGTGTGCTCGGCAAGCCCGGCACGCGCGCGGCGGCGCTCGCCCAGCTCGCTGCCGCCGCGGGGCAGGCGGTGTGCTTCGACACCGCGGTCTGCGTGCTGGACGCCGCGAGCGGCCGCAGCCTGAGCGCAGTGGTGGCGACGACGGTCGAGTTCAGGCCGTTGACGCGCGCCGAGATCGCGCACTACGTCGCGCGCGAGCCCGCCCTCGACTGCGCGGGTGCCTTCAAGGCCGAGGCGCTGGGCATCGCGCTGTGCCGGCGCATCGACAGCCCGGATCCGACGGCCCTGATCGGGCTGCCGCTGATCGCGCTGTGCGATCTGCTCGCCGAGTTCGGCGTGTCGCCGCTGTCACCAGGACAGTGACAGCTTCTCGCGCAGCAGCGCCGTGAGCTCGGCACCGAAGCGCCGGCTGACCTGCTGCAGCACGTTCTCGTGCGGCGTGAAATCGACCAGATCCTCGGCGCCGATGATTTCCCGCGCGACGTAGCTCGCCGAGCCCAGCCCGTCGACGAGGCCGAGCTCGAGGCCGCGCTCGCCGCTCCACACATAGCCGTTGAAGAAGTCGACGCCTTCCTTCAGCCGATCGCCGCGGCCGCGCTTGACCGTGTTGATGAACTGCTGGTGGATCTCCTTCAGCAGGCCCGAGACGTGCGCGACCTCTTCCTGTTTCAGCGGCGAGAAGGGATCGAGGAAGGCCTTGTGTTCGCCGGAGGTCAGCAGCCGGCGCTCGACGCCGAGCTTCTCCATCGTCTCGACGAAGCCGAAGCCGTCCATGCGCACGCCGATGGAACCGACGATGGTCGCCTTGTCGGCGTAGATCTCGTCGGCAGCGACCGCGACGTAGTAGCCGCCGGACGCGCAGATGTCCTGCAGTACCGCGTAGAACGGCACCTTCGGATATTTCTTCTTCAGCCGGTAGATCTCGTCGTTGATGTAGCCGGACTGCACGGGGCTGCCGCCCGGGCTGTTGATGCGCAGGATCACGCCGCGCGTGCGCTTGTCCTCGAAGGCATTGCGCAGGCCGGTGACGATGGTGTCGGCGCTGGCCTGCGTCTCGCTCGCGATCACGCCCTGCAGGTCGACCACCGCCGTGATCGCGCTGGCGCCGACGAAGGCGCCCGGCATATTGCTGCGCCAGGACACGATGAAGAGCCCTAGCACGTAGAGCAGCACCGCGAGCTTGAAGAAGATGCTCCAGCGCCGCGCGCTGCGCTGCTCGCGCAGGACGTCGTAGGCAAAACGCTTGAGCAGCTGGCGCTCCCAGTCGGCTTCGGCCGGCGGAGGACTGGGCGCGGGGTCGGGTCGATCGTTCATCGGCAGGGCTCACTCCTTGCGCAGGGGCGTGTCGGTTCGCGTGACCGGTCGATTCTAAGGAAACTGCCGCAGGATGCGGAGTTGCCGCCGGCTCGGGCTCTCGTCGGGATCAGACGTCTTCCGCGCCGAGCGAGGCGAGCACCGCGGCCAGTTCTGCCGGCAGCGGTGCAGTGAAGGACAGCGGCCGCTCGAGCACGAACTCGAGGCGTTCGGCGTGTAGGAACAGGCGCTTCAGGCCCAGTGCCTTCAGGCGGCGATTGAATGCCGCCTCGCCATAGCGCTCGTCGCCGGCGACGGGATGCCCGAGGTGCGCGGCATGGGCGCGGATCTGGTGCGTGCGGCCCGTATCCAGGCCGACCGCCGCCAGGGTCGCGCCGTCGTAACGGCGGCGGACGCGGAATTCGGTGCGCGCGGGGACGCCGTCCGGGCGCACGACGGCGTGCTTTTCGCCGTGCCGGTCCGGCTCCATCGCGAGCGGCGCGCGGCAGTCGATCGGACGGGGCGGCAGGCGCCCGGCCAGCAATGCGACGTAGGCCTTGTGCATGCGCCCCTCGCGCAGCTGTGCGTGCAGACGCCGCAGGGTCGCCGGATCGCGCGCGAACAGCAGGCAGCCGGAGGTTTCGCGATCGAGGCGATGGACCAGATCGATGCGCCCGCCGTCGGGCCGCAGGCTGCGCACGACGTCGATGAGGCCGTAGTCGAGTCCCGAACCGCCGTGCACGGCGATCCCGGCCGGCTTGTCGACGACGAGGAGTCGCTCGTCCTCGTGGAGGATGCGCGCCTCGATGCGCGCGAGCAGCACAGGTCCGATGCGCGGGACCTCGGCAGGCGCGGCCGTGAACGGCGGGATGCGGACCTTGTCGCCAGCCTGCAGACGCTGCTGCGGGGCCGCGCGGTGCCCGTTCACGCGCACTTCGCCGCTGCGGATCACGCGATAGACGTAGGCGCGCGGCGCGCCGGGCAGCTCGCCGCCGAGGAAGTTGTCGAGCCGTCGATCGGCCTGCTCGGGGCCGACTTCGGCGATGCGCACACCGCTGCGCGCCTGCTCCCGCGGCTTCGCTCCACTCTCGCTCACGCCGTGTCCTGCCTCGTCTCGACGCGTTGCCGCGGCTCGGCAACGCTGTTATATTCGCCGCGACTCTGTGCCGCGCGCACCGTGAATTGTGTTCAGACACCAATCGTTAGCGCGGATAGCCACGGCAGTTTATCAGCTGTTCGCACGAGGCGCGTGGACCACGCCGCGCCCACCATCGAGAGCATGCCCGTCCTGCTTGCCGATGACTGATGAATCGCCGCGCCTGAGGTCACGAGCGCGACAGTTCCGACACTTCCAGTGTGCGCGCCGTTTCGTCACCGCGCTGACTATCGTCCACTTCCGGTCAACCCCGGCCAGAGCGTAATCGACCCCGGGCTTTCGCGCCCGCGGGTCCGCGCAACGCATCGCATCCGCTGCCGCCCTCGCCGACATGTCGCCGGGCCGGCCCGTCGCGCTGACACGGATGCGCAGCCAGGGATTCCGTCAATGAAAAGAATGCTCATCAACGCGACTCAGCGTGAAGAGTTGCGAGTTGCTCTCGTCGATGGCCAGAAGCTCTTCGATCTCGACATCGAAGCGGTCGGCAAGGAGCAGAAGAAGTCCAACATCTACAAGGCACGCATCGTGCGCATCGAGCCCAGCCTCGAAGCGGCCTTCGTCGACTACGGCGCCGAGCGCCACGGCTTCCTGCCGCTGAAGGAAGTCT
>JBFWSI010000145.1:0-8367 GCA_050248455.1 Gammaproteobacteria bacterium
TCAGCTGCGTCGGCAACGACGAGGATCTGCGCGCCGTCACCGTCGGGCCGCGCGGCAGCTTCGAGGCGCTGCGCCCGGGCGCGGTGCACGTCGATCACTCGACGACTTCCGCCGTCGTCGCCCGCGAGCTCGCGGCGCGCGCGCAGGCGCAGGGCGCGGGCTTCGTCGATGCGCCGGTGTCCGGCGGCCAGAGCGGCGCCGAGCGCGGCGCGCTGAGCTGCATGTGCGGTGGCGATCCTACCGACTATGCGAAGGTCGAGGCGCTGCTGTCCGCCTATGCCGCGACCGCGCGCCTGCTCGGGCCCAGCGGCGCGGGCCAGCTGACGAAGATGGTCAATCAGATCTGCATCGCGGGCCTGCTGCAGGGGCTCGCCGAGGGGCTCGCCTTCGGCCGCCAGGCGGGGCTCGACATGCCGGCGGTGCTGGCCGTGATCGGCAAGGGCGCGGCGCAGTCCTGGCAGATGGACAATCGCGCCGCGACGATGCTCGAAGGCCGCTACGACTTCGGTTTCGCGGTGGACTGGATGCGCAAGGACTTGGGGATAGTGCTCGACGAGGCGCGGCGCAACGGCGCGCGGCTGCCGGTCGCGGCGCTGGTCGACCAGTTCTACGCGACGTTGCAGGCGCGCGGCCTGCAGCGGGCGGACACGTCCAGCCTGATGGCGCTGCTCGCGGAGACATGAGGCCGTGGCCATTCCGATGAAGGACTTCGAGCGTCTCTCGCCGAGCATCCGCGATCTGGCGTCCGCCGCGCAGCTCGGCGGGGCCGAGGCCCAGTTCCAGTTCGCCGAGCGGCTGCGCCGCCGCAGCCGGCTCGAGACCGATCGGCGCGAGGCGCTGCAGTGGTACGAGCAGGCGGCGAAGAGCGGCCACGCCGGCGCGCAGCACCGGCTCGGTGTCGCGCTGCTCGAAGGCCAGGGTCGCACGCGCGATCCCGCCGCCGCGCTCGGCTGGTTCCTCGCCGCGGCCGAGCAGAACCACGCCGAGGCGCAGGCGCTCGCCGGCTGGTGCTATCACACCGGCAACGGCACGCGCGCCGATCTCGAGCGCGCCTTCCGCTGGTACTACGCGGCGGCCGTCAACGGCAACGCCGTCGCGCAGTTCAATCTCGGCGAGCTCTATGCGCAGGGCGCCGGCGTCGCGCGCGATCCGTACGCCGCCGTGCGTCACTGGCAGGCGGCCGCCGAGCAGAACTATGCGAAGGCGCAGCTCAACCTCGCGCTCGCCTACGCCAACGGCGAAGGCGTCGAGCGCGATTACGAGCTCGCGATCTACTGGTGCGGCCGCGCCGCGGCCCACGGCTATGCGAAGGCCGAGTTCAACCTCGGGCTGCTGTATGCGAGCGCGCCGCCGCGGCTGCGCGACATGGCAGCGGCCGAGCTGTGGCTGACGCAGGCGGCCGATCGCGGATTCGCGCCGGCGCAATACGCGCTCGGCCGGCATTACCAGAAGCAGGGCGGCATGCTCGCGGTGCAGGCGCTGGGCTGGTTCCGCAAAGCCGCCGATCAGTCGCATCCGAAGGCGGTCTATCGCATCGCGCTCGCCTACGAGACCGGGGACTGCGGGGTCCCCGTCAACAAACCGCGCGCCGCGGCGTGGATGCGTCACGCGGCGCAGCTCGGCTACGCGCCCGCGCAGTACGAGATCGGCCGCCGCGGCCTCTTCGGCCAGGTGCCCGGCGTCGTCAAGGAGGAAGCCATCGCCTGGCTCGACAAGGCCGCCTGCCAGGGCCACGTCCGCGCACAGTACGGCATGGGCATGTGCTACGCGAAAGGCGTCGGCGTCGCTCAGGATCCCGTCCGCGCCTGGCTGTGGCTCGCGCTCGCCGCCGAACAGGACTTCTCGAAAGCGAAATACAAGCTGCAGGTGCTGGAAGCCGGGATCGAGCCCCGCCTCCTGCAGGATGCCCGCCGCGAGCTCGCGCGCCAGCGCAGCCAGATCAAGCCGGCGCTCGTTTGAGAGAATCCTCGTCCCTCTCGTAGCCCGGGTGCAGCGAAGCGGAACCCGGGATCGGGCGCCGATTCCGGCGCCTGCGCGGGACTACCGCCGAATCAAGAGAATCTAAATGGAAGAGCGCAAATACGCTCCACTCGTGTTCGTTTACCGTCATGCCCGCGCCAGCGGGCATCCACGCCTGACGAGGAGCTCTCCGTCGGGCGATTCTTCTTTTTCCGCGCTGGACGCCGGGGGAGTGCGTGGATGCCCGCTGGCGCGGGCATGACGTCGGAGGTTGCTACACGGGCATACGCTATCGAACCGCCAGTGGAGCGTATTTGCGCTCTTCTATTTAGCCACGGAGGGCACGGAGGAAGAAAGGGATTGAGCGGAGCCCCCGAACACCGGCGCCCATGGTGTCGCATGCGAGCCGCGGTGGCGCAGACCCCATCCATCTTTCTCTTCCTCCGTGTCCTCCGTGGCTAGATTCCCGTTCTCTTCAAGCGCCGCGCATTGACGACCGCACGGGTGCCGGTGGCGGCGAGGATCAGCGCGCCGCCGGCGAGGCCCCAGGCGCCCAGGGTCTCGCCGTGCACGAAGTACACCCAGATCGGGTTCAGCACCGGCTCGATCAGCAGCAGCAGCGCGCCTTCGAGCGCGGTGACGCGACGCAGGCCCAGCGTGACGAGGATGAAGGCGGTCCCGAGCTGCAGCACGCCCATGTAGGCGGCGAGGCCGAAGTCCAGCGCGCGCGCATCGGCGCCGGGCGGGAACAGCGGCAGCAGCACGACCGCGAGCGCGACGTTGGCGACGATGATCGACGCAATCGTGCGCTGGAATCCCGCTTGCGGATCGCGCGCGAGACCGCGCATCGTCAAGGTCGTGAACGCCCAGGTCACGCCGCAGCACGCGGCGACGATGCCGCCGAGCACGGGATTGGAGGCAGTCGCCGCGCGCGCCGGGGGATTCAGCAGCAGCATCACCATGCCGACGAGTAGCAATCCGACGTAGGCGACGTCGCGCCGCGCCACGGGCTCCTTGAGCAGCCACGGACCGAGCAGCAGCAGATACAGCGGTGCGGTGTACTGCAGGAAGATCGCCGTCGCCGCCGTCGTCAGCTTGTTGCCGAGCATGAAGAGAATGGTGGTCGCGGCGTGCGCGACGGCCGCCGGCAGCAGCGTGCGATCGAAGAGCCGCAGCGCGGGGCGCACCGCGAGGGTCATGAAGGCGACGATGACGACGGCGCGCACGCCGGCGAGCTGGAAGGCATCGAACTGCGTCGCCTTGATCGCGGCGGAGCCGCTCGACAAGAGGACGGCGCCGCAGACGATCTGCAGATAGGCGAGCGCCTGGGGATTCACGCGAGGTCGTCCTGGTATTCGGTAACGGCTGGTTCACGGCGGCGGGCACGGCACCGCGCGCTGCCGGACACGGGTCGGCAGCGTGGCCGCAGCGGGATTTGGCGGCTAGAATGCCAGCACGCGTCGGCGCCGGGCAAGCTCGAGGCCCGCGATCGCACCCCGGCCCCGCGCATCCCATCAGTCGCCAAGGAGAACACCGTGAGCCTACAACCCGGCAGCATCGCGGCGCGAGACGCCGCCGCCATTCTTCACCCGATGGTCAACCCCGGCGTCATCGAAGATCGGGGCGCCCTGATGATCGAACGCGGCGAGGGGGTCTATGTCTGGGACAACGCCGGCAAGCAGTACATCGAAGGCCTGGCCGGCCTGTGGTCGACCGCGCTCGGCTACGGGAACAAGGAGCTGGCGCAGGTCGCACACGATCAGATCGTGAAGATGTCCTTCACGCACATGTTCAACGGCAAGAGCCACGAGACGGCGATGCTGCTCGCGGAGCGCCTGAAGGCGCTGGTGCCGGTGCCGAACGCCTCGAAGGTCTTCTTCGGCTGCTCGGGCTCGGACGCCAACGACACGCAGATCAAGCTCGCATGGTTCTACAACAACGCGATCGGGCGCCCGAACAAGAAGAAGATCATCGGCCGCGCCAAGGGCTATCACGGCATCACGATCGCCTCGGGCAGCCTGACGGGCCTCGCGCCGATGCACACGCAGTGGGACCTGCCGCTGGACTGCGGCCGCTTCATCCACACCGATTGCCCGCATCACTATCGCTTCGCCGAGAAGGGCGAGAGCGAGGAAGACTTCGCGACGCGGCTCGCGAACAATCTCGAACAGCAGATCCTGCGTGAAGGCCCGGATACCGTCGCCGCGTTCATCGCCGAGCCCGTGATGGCGGCGGGCGGCGTGCTGACGCCGCCGAAGACCTACTTCGAGAAGATCCAGGCGGTACTGAAGAAGTACGACGTGCTGTTCATCGCCGACGAGGTCGTCACGGGCTTCGGGCGCACCGGCAATCCGTTCGCGACGCAGACCTATGGGCTGACGCCGGACACGATGACGCTGGCGAAGGCGCTCACGTCGTCCTACCAGCCGCTGTCGGCCGTGATCCTGCCGGAGAAGATGTACGGCCCGATCGCCGACGCCGGCCGCAAGCTCGGCACGATCGGCCACGGCTACACCTATACGGGCCACCCGGTGTGCGCGGCGGTCGCGCTGAAGTGCCTGGAGATCTACGAGCGCGACGGGATCTTCGAGCGCGCCGCGCGGCTGGCGCCGAAGTTCCAGGCGCGGCTGCACTCGTTCGCGGATCATCCGCTGGTCGGCGAAGTGCGCGGCGTCGGCATGATCGGCGCACTCGAGTTCGTGTCGAACAAGCAGACCAAGGCGGGCTTCACGCCGGCCGGCTCGATCGGCGTCTATGCCTTCGAACGCTGCCATGCGCACGGGCTGATCCCGCGCAACGTCGGCGACGGCATCGCGTTCTGCCCGCCGCTGATCGTCACCGAGGCGCAGATCGACGAGATCTTCGACAAGTTCTCGCTGGCGCTGGCCGACACGCTGGACTACGTCACCCGCGAAGGCCTGCTCGCCGCCTGAAGCCGGGGCGCGGCGCGGCCACCGCCGCGTCGCGCCCGCTTCCCGCATGCCCGATCCCGTCCGCTGCAGGCTGGTCGTCGCCGGCCGGTCGCTCGAATGCCTGCAGATCGCGGGCGACCCCGCGCGCCCGACGCTCGTGCTGCTGCACGAAGGGCTAGGCTGCGTCGCGCTGTGGCGCGATTTCCCGCAGCGCCTCGCCGAGGCTTCCGGTCATCCCGTGTTCGCCTGGTCGCGGCCGGGCTACGGGCAGTCGTCCGCACTGCCGCTGCCGTGGCCGCTCGACTACATGGAGCGCGAAGGGCAGACGGGCCTGCCCGCCGTGCTCGATGCGGCAGACATCGGCGACTGCGTACTGTTCGGCCACAGCGACGGCGCCTCGATCGCGCTGATCCACGCCGGGCTCGTCGCCGATCCGCGCGTGCAGGGCGTCATCGTGATGGCGCCGCACGTGTTTGCCGAGGAACCCGGCCTCGCGAGCATCGCGCAGGCGCGTGAAGCCTACGAACATGGCGATCTGCGCGCGCGGCTCGCGAAATACCACGCGCACGTCGACTGCGCCTTCCACGGCTGGTGCGACTCGTGGCTGCATCCCGACTTCCGGCGCTGGAACATCGAGCACGCGCTGCCCGGCATCCGCGTCCCGCTGCTGCAGATCCAGGGCGAAGGCGATCAGTACGGCACGGTCGCGCAGCTCGAGGCGATCGCGCGCGGCGTGCGCGGGCCCTGTCGCAGCCTGCTGCTGCCGGACTGCCGGCACGCGCCGCAGTTCGAGCAGCCGGCGGCGACGCTCGCGGCCGCTCTCGAATTTCTCGCCGAGCTGCGGCCAGTCGCCGCGCGGCCACCCTGAACGGCTAGGATAGCGGGGCGGTAACCCGCCGGGCGTCGAGGGGACGCCCGCCGCTTCGACCACCACAGAGAGGAGAAGGACATGATTGGATACGTAACCATCGGCACCAACGATCTCGCGCGCGCCGGCAAGTTCTACGACGAGCTGCTCGGCCTCATCGACGCCAAGCGCGCGATGGAATCCGAGCGCTACATCGGCTGGGGTGCCGGCAAGGGCTCGCCGATGCTGATGGTGATGAAGCCCTACGATGGCAAGCCCGCGACCGTCGGCAACGGCGCGATGGTCGCCTTCTTCGCCGGCTCGCAGGAGAAGGTCGACGCGCTGTACGCAAAGGCGCGCGCGCTGGGCGGCGCGGACGAGGGCGCGCCGGGCAATCGCGGCGGCACGTTCTACGGCGCCTATGCCCGCGATCTCGACGGCAACAAGATCTGCTTCTTCGTGATGTGATCGCCCGCTCCGCCGCGTGAAGCGGCGGAGCGCACGCCGCTCAGGCCGACGGCGGCGTCTGCTCTCGCGCCTGCGCGGCGAGCAGCGCCTGCCGCAGCTCGGCTTCGCAGCTCGCGAGCTGACGTTCGGCGGCCGCGCGCTGGCGCCGTCCTTCCGCGGCGATGCGCAGCGTGTCGTCGAGCGTGCCGATCAGCGCGTCGTTCGCTCGCTGGAGCGCTTCGATGCCGACGATCCCGCGTTCGACCTCGGTGCGCACGGCCTTGGTCGACTCGCGCAAGGTCTCGGCATTCGCGCTCAGCAGATCGTTGGTCAGATCGGTGGCCTGCCTCAGCGTCTCGCCGCTCTCGGCCGAGCGCGCCAGCGTCACGGCCATCGCGAGCTGCTGGCGCCACAGCGGCAGCGTGTTCGCCAGCGTCGAGCCGATCTTCGCGACCAAGGCCTTGTCGTTCTCCTGCACCAGCCGGATCGACGGCAGGCTCTGCAAGGTGATCTGGCGCGTCAGCTTCAGATCGTGCACGCGGCGCTCGAGCGCGTCGCGCCGCTCGCGCAGATCGCGCAGCGCTTGCGCCGCCAGCATGTCGGTGTCGCTCGCCGCGTCGCGCGTGAGCGCCGGCAGCGTGTCGGCCTCGAGCCGTCGCAGATGCTCCTCGCCCGCCGCGATGTAGACGGCGAGCGTGCGGAAGTAGTCGAGCGTGCGCGCATAGAGGCGATCGAGCAGCGCGATGTCGCGCATCAGCGTCGAGCTGTGCGCGTCGAGGCGAGCGCCGATCGCGTCGATCTGGCCGCGGATCGACTCGTAGCGCTGCAGCACCTTCGCGATCGGCCTGCCGCGTCCGAACAGTCGCGACAGCAGGCCCGGCCTGTCGTCCGGGACGAGCTCCTGCAGCGAGAAGCCGCGCAGCGTGGCGACCATTTCAATCAAGGCCGCGCCGGCCGTTCCGCTGTCCTAGTTGCGCACGCCTTCGAGCATCTCGTCGGCGACGCCCGTCACCGCCTGCTGCGCATTGCTGCCGAAGAACAGCACGGAATTGCCATCCGCGAGATCGAGCTCCGCCATCGCACGCTCGATCTCCGCGCGCCGTTCGGCGCCGGCCGCGGCATAGCTCGTCACTTCCGCCGGCGGCGGCGCGAGCGTGTCGGCGGGGGCAGTGTCGTTCATCTCTGTCATGCGCGTTGCTCCGTGTCGAAGTCCAGTATCGGCGTCAGTTCCCGCGTCTGCGTTCGACGACCGCCTAATCAAGAGAATTTAGCCACGGAGGACACGGAGGGCACGGAGAGGAGATTGATGGGGAATTTCGGTTCGCCGGCGCGCGGCGCAGCCGACGACGTCGCGGAGACTCCGAGCCAATCAATTCGCATTCTCCGTGCCCTCCGTGGCTAGATTCTCTTCAACCGCATCGATGCTCGGCCGTTCGGGGCGTTCAACTGACGCCTTCCCGCTTCAGGCGCGCGGCGAGGACTTCGATCTCGACGTCCAGCGCGAGCGCCTCGTGATCGAGCAGCTTGCGATGCTGGGCGTCGAAGGTGGTCTCGATGTCGATCAGCAGCTGACGAAAATTCTCTTCCAGCGCGCGCCGGCCGAGCTGGCGATGCGTGCGCGCGTATTCGGTCGTGATCTTCTCGGCGCCGTCGAGATAGACGTTCAGGAACTTGCGCGCGCGGGCCGCGTCGCGCGGATCGTGCTCGATCTCGGCGAGGATGCGCCGGCCGATCGCGGTGATCCGCCGCAGGCGCTCGCCGAATTCCGGCACGGCAATCGTCGCCGCCGCGCGTTCGATGCCCTGCAGCCGGCCATGGGCCTGCTCGAGCTGCGTCGCGACGATGTCGACGTCGACACCGGGCGTCGCCGCGACGGCGACGCGATGCGCGCGCGGATCGCGACCGTAGAACGCGCGGTGACCGAGCGCGGCGAGCCCGCCGAACAGCACGGCGCCGGGCCATTCGTGGCCGCCGGCCAGCGCGGCGAGACCCGCGCCGAGCGCAGTGGCGACGAGGCTCAGCAACTTCAGGGGCAGGCGCGGCGGCCCCGCCAGCCGGCCGAGGAAGTAGCGCGCTTCGGCCGCGAGGCCCGCGGCGGCGAGCGCGCCGCCGCCCCACAGGCAGGCGAGCGCGCCGCCGGTCGAGGCGAAGCGGACGAGATCGCCGGGCGCGAGCTCCAGCACGGCGGCGGCGACGAGCGGC
>JBFWSI010000146.1:0-8360 GCA_050248455.1 Gammaproteobacteria bacterium
GGCGGCGGCTCGATTGCCTGGATCGACAGCGGCAACTAGCTGCGTGTCGGTCCGCGCAGCGCGGGTTCGCAGCCGGGCCCCGCGTGCTACGGCCGCGGCGGCCGCGAGCCCGCGGTCACGGATGCGAATCTGGTCGCCGGCCGCATGTCCTCGGGCGCTTTCCTCGGGGGGCGCCGTGCGCTCGACGTACAGCTCGCGACGCGCGCGATCGAAACCGATGTCGGCAAGCCGCTGGGCCTCGACGCGCAGGCCGCTGCCGCGGGCATCATCACGATCGTCAACGCGAACATGGCGATGGCGATCCGCGCCGTGTCGATCGAACGCGGCATCGACCCCCGCGACTACGTGATGGTCGCGGGCGGCGGCGCCGGCGGGCTGCACGCGGCGGAGCTCGGGCGCATGCTCGGGATCCGGGAAGTGCTGGTGCCGCGCTCCGCGGGCGGCCTCTGCGCGTTCGGCATGGCCGTCACGCCGGTGCGCCACGACTACGTGCGGCTGCTGCACACCTCGACGAGCAGTGGCGACGCGGCGGCGCGCATCGGCCGCGTCTACGAGGACATGATTGCCGAAGCGACCGAGCAGCTCGCGACCGACGGCTTCCGCGGCCACGAGATGCGTTTCACGCGCCACGTCGAGGGCCGCTACCCGGGTCAGGTCCACAACCTGACCGTGCCGCTGCCGGATGGGCCGCTCGACGACACGTTGCTGCGCCGGCTCGAGCAGGATTTCCACGCCGAGCACCAGCGACGCTTCACCTACGCGATGCCGGATCAGCCGGTCGAGTGCCTGCACTGGCGGCTGGGCGCGACGGGCAGCCGGCCGGCGCCGCGCGGACGTCTCGAACGCCGCGGCGCCGGCGCCGCGAAGCCCGTCTCACGCCGCATGGCGTACATGGCGGCCGTCGATGCGCCCGTGATGACGGAGATCTACGACGGTGAGCGGCTCGCCGCCGGCGAGCACCTGCAGGGGCCTGCGATCGTCGAATTCGCGACGACGACGGTCGTCGTCAGCCCCGGCGATCGGCTGGTCGTGCAGGAAGACGGCAGCTCGCTGCTGAGCATCGCCGCCTGAGCGTCGCCGTCACTGCCCCACGCTGCCGAGGAGATTACCGATGTTGAGCGATCTGCACGGGATGGACGTCGCCTCCCATCTGCACCCGTATACGAACTTCGCGGATCTCGCCGTCCACGGGCCGACCATCCTCCGCGATGGCAAGGGAGTCCGCGTGCGCGATTCGGCGGGGCGCTCCTACATCGACGCGATGGCGGGCCTGTGGTGCTGCGACGTCGGCTACGGGCGCGAGGAGATCGCGGACGCGATTGCGCGCCAGGCGCGCGAGCTGCCCTTCTATCACACCTTCTTCGGCATGACGAACGAGCCGGCGATCCGCCTCGCCGACCGCCTGAAGCAGATGATGCCGTGGCCAATCGAGCGCGTGTTCTTCGGGCTCTCCGGCTCCGACGCCAACGATACGCAGATCAAGCTGATCTGGCTGTACAACACGCTGCGCGGCAAGCCGCAGAAGACGAAGATCCTCTCGCGCAAGATGGGCTATCACGGCATCACGCTGGGGGCGTCCAGCCTCACGGGCCTGCCGACCGTGCATGCCCACATGAACCTGCCGCTGCCGGGCTTCCTGCATCTGACGACGCCGCATCATTATCGCTACGCGGCGCCGGGCATCAGCGAGGCGGACTTCCTCGCGACGCTCGTCGCCGAGCTGGAAGACACCATCGCGCGCGAAGGCGCCGATACGATCGCCGCCTTCTTCGCCGAGCCGGTGATGGGTGCCGGCGGCGTGCTGGTGCCGCCGGCCGGCTACTTTCCCGCGATGCAGGCCGTGCTGAGAAAGCACGACATCCTGTTCGTCGCGGACGAGGTGATCTGCGGCTTCGGCCGGCTCGGCCAGGCGTGGGGCAGCCTCGCGCTCGGCATCGAGCCCGATCTCGTGACGATCGCGAAGGGCCTGACGAGCGGCTATGCGCCGCTGTCGGCCGCGCTGATCTCGCCGCGGGTCTGGGCGGTAATCGCCGCGCAGGAGGCGCTGCTGCCGCAGCTCAATCACGGCTTCACCTACAGCGGCCATCCGCTGTGCGCCGCCGCGGCCAATGCGAATCTCGACGTCATGGAACAGGAAGACCTGTTCGCGCGCGCGGCGGACATGGGCGTGTATCTCCAGCAGACACTGCGCGAAGCCTTCGCCGAGCATCCCCACGTCGGCGAGGTGCGCGGCCTCGGCATGATCGCGGGCCTCGAGATCGTCACCGATCGCGAGAGCCGCGGGACCTTCGCGCCCGAGCTGAAGCTGCCGTTGAAGCTGTTCCGCCGCGTGCTCGACAAAGGCGTCATCGCGCGCACCGTCGGCGTGTCGGGCATCGCGCTGTGCCCGCCCTACGTCATCGAGCGCGACGAGATCGATACCGCCATCCTCGCCATCCGCGAGGCAATCGACGAAGTCGTCCCGGCCGCGCTGCGCGCGGCGCGCACGTCATAGGCGAAAAACGTCGGCACCATCGACGAAAGGAAGTCACGCCATGTCAGACATCAAGATCGTAGCGCTGTCCGAGGCCGAAGTCGTCGAGCATCCGACCTATACGAGCCGCCGCGTCATCCGCAAGGTTCACGGTGCGCACGGCATGTCGTTCAACGTCACGACCTTGCACGCGGGCTACGAGGATCCGGCGGTCAGCTATCCGGATCACGACGAGATCGTCTATCTCCTGTCCGGCCGCGTGGAGCTGACGATCGAGGGGAAGACCCGCACGATCGGGCCCGGCACCGCGTTCTACGTGCCGCGCGGCCAGACCTACGGCTACAAGGTCGTCGAAGGGCCCAACGACGTGATCGCGACCTTCGCGCCCGGCCGATTCTGACGCAGACCTCGTCTCTCCGCGGAGATTGCCGATGCCTTTTCCGCAGCTCGCCGCGCCCTTCGCGATCCGCGGCATCGGGTTTCGCAACCGCGTGTTCTCCTCCGGACACCAGACCCTGCTCGCACGCGAGGGCAAGGTCACCGATGCGCTGATTGCCTACCACCGCGCCCGTGCGCGCGGCGGCGCGGCGCTGATCGTGACGGAGGCGATCTCGGCGCACGAGTCGGCCTACTTCAACGAGTACACGCCTTCCGGCTTCCTCGACGACTGCGTCCCCGGCTTCGCGCGCCTGGCCGACGCGGTGCATGCGCACGATTGCCGTCTCGTCGGCCAGCTGTTCCACCCCGGCAGCGAGGTCGCCGGCATCCTCGACGACGGCACGCGGCCGATCGCCTGGGGCCCGTCGGCACACCAGCAGGAGCGCTATCTCGTCAGCGTGCGACCGATGCCGCGCGCGATGATCCGCGAGGTCATCGCCGGCTACGCGGCGACCGCCGCTCGCCTCGCGCGCGCGGGACTGGACGGCGTCGAGGTGCTCGCGAGCCACGGCTACCTGCCGATCCAGTTCTGCAATCCGCGCCGCAACCGGCGTACCGACGAGTACGGCGGCAGCTTCGAGAATCGCCTGCGCTTCCTGAACGAGGTGCACGACGAGATTCGCGCGCGGATCGGCGAGCGGCCGCTGGTGGGGCTGCGCATCTCGGCCGACGATCTGACCGTCGACGGCTACACCGAGCCCGAGGTGCTGGAAGTGCTGCAGGCGCTCGATCGCGCCGGCCGCTTCGACTACTTCAACATCACCGTGGGCACTTCGACGACGACGGAAGGCGCGGTCCACATCGTCGCGCCGATGTCGATCCCGCACGCCTATGTCGCGCCCTATGCCGCACGCATGCGGGCTGCGCTGCGGCGCCCGATACTCGCGACCGGCCGCTTCAATCAGCCGCAGGAAGCGGAGCGCGCGCTGCGCGAGGGCCAGGCGGACATGATCGGCATGACGCGCGCGCAGATCTGCGATCCCGACATGGCGGGCAAGGCGCTCGCCGATCGCGGCGACGAGATACGCGCCTGCATCGCCTGCAATCAGGCCTGCATCGGCCACTATGCGCTGGGCGCGCCGATCTCCTGCATCCAGCATCCGGAAACCGGCCGCGAGCTCGACTACGACGAACTGCCGCCGGCCTCGCGCTCGCGGCGCGTCGTCGTCGTCGGCGGCGGGCCGGCCGGGCTCAAGGCGGCCGCGGTCGCCGCGGCGCGCGGACACGAGGTGACGCTGTACGAGAAGGCGCCGCGCCTCGGCGGCCAGGTGCTGCTCGCCCAGCTGCTGCCGGAGCGCGCCGAGTTCGGCGGCCTCGTGCACAACCTCGAGCGCGAGGCGCGCGAGGCGGGCGTGCGGATACGCATCGGCACCGAGATGTCCGCCGCGCGGATCCGCGCCGAGAGCCCCGACGTCGCGATCGTCGCGACGGGGGCCGTGCCTTTCGTGCCCGAGTTCGAGCGCAACGACAGCGCGCAGGTCGTCGACGCCTGGGCCGTGATCCGCGACGAAGTCCGCTGCGGCAGCCGCGTCGTCGTCGCCGACTGGCGCGGCGACTGGATCGCGCTCGGCGTGGCCTTGAAGCTCGTGCGCGCCGGCCACCACGTGCGCGTGGCGACGGTCGCAAACTGCGCGGGCTACAACGTGCAGTACTACACGCGCGATCCGCTGATTGCCCAGCTCGACCGCCTCGGCGTCGGCTTCACGCATTACGCGCGCTTCTACGGCGCGGACGAGAACACGGCCTATTTCGTCCACGCGAGCGGCGGCCACGCGATCGAGTTCCCGGACACCGACACC
The DNA here is from genome assembly GCA_050248455.1 of Gammaproteobacteria bacterium. GTDB lineage: Bacteria > Pseudomonadota > Gammaproteobacteria. Next base: position 4,711 of record JBFWSI010000146.1, read on the forward strand.
GTCGTGCTGTGCTACGGCCACCAGCGGGTCGCGACGATCGCCGACGAGCTGGACGGCGCCTGGGACGGCGAGCTGCACGTGATCGGCGATGCGATGACGCCGCGCACCGCCGAAGAAGCCGTGCTCGAAGGCCTGCGCGTGGGCTGTGGCCTGTAGCCGAGGATTATGCCGATGCACACCGAAGTTCCACGCAGCCTCTGGCTCGACGAAGCGCTCGCCGCCGAGCACGGCACAGATGCCGCACCGCTGGAGACGGACACGCGCGCCGACGTCTGTATCGTCGGTGGCGGCTATGCCGGCCTGTGGACGGCGCTGAAGCTGAAGGCGCTGGAACCCGCGCTGGACGTCGTGCTCGTCGAGCGCGACATCTGCGGCGGCGGCGCGAGCGGGCGCAACGCCGGCTTCATGATGTCGTGGTGGTCGAAGTTCCTGTCGCTCGAGAAGCTCTGCGGCACGAGCGAAGCGCTGCGCCTGGCGCGCGCCTCGGATCACGCGGTCGATGCCGTCACCGAGTTCTGCGCCGCGCACGACATCGACGCGGATCTCCGGCCCGGTGGCTGGCTGTGGGCCGCGACCAATCCGGCCCAGCTCGGCCTGTGGCGCGAAACCGTGGAGGCCATCGGTCGCCACGGCTACGTACCGATCGTCGAATGGCGACGCGAGCAGGCGATCGCGTGCTGTGGCGCCGCCGGACACCTCGGCGGCGCCTTCGAGCAGCACGTCTCGCGCACGCAGCCCGCGCTGCTCGCGCGAGGCTTGCGACGAGTCGCGATCGCGCGCGGCGTGCGCGTCTTCGAACACAGCCCGCTGGTGTCGCTCGTGCACGGCAGGCCTGCGATCGTCGCGACGCCGCGCGGGCGCGTGCGCGCGGAACGCGTCGTGCTCACGATGAACGCCTGGGCGCTGCGCTGGCCGGAAATCCGCCGGGCGGTCGTCGCGGTCAGTGGCGACATCGTCGCGACGCCGCCGATGCCGGAGCGCCTGGCGCGGCTGGGCTGGCACGATGGCCTCTGCGTGTCGGACGGGCGTGCGCTGCTCCAGTACTACCGCACGACGCGCGACGGTCGCCTGCTGTACGGCAAGGGCGGCATGTCGGGCAGTTTCAGCTACGGCGGCCACGTCGGCGCCGAGGTCGAAGGCCGTTCGGCGCTCGCGCCCTTCCTCGTCGAGGAAATGCGCAAGACCTTTCCGGCGCTGCACGACGTCGGCGCGGCGACGAGCTGGCGCGGGCCCGTGGATCGCTCGAAGTCGGGCCTGCCGTTCTTCTGGCATCTCGGTCCGCGCGGCAACGTGCACTACGCGGTCGGCTTCTCCGGCAACGGACTCGCGCCCTGCTACGTCGCCGGCGACATCCTCGCGTCGCTCGCATTGGAGCGCCGTGACGAATGGTCGACCTGTCCGCTGGTGCGCGCTCCAACGCGCGACTTCCCGCCCGAACCCTTCCGCTTCATCGGCGCCCGGATCATTCGACGGGCGCTGCTCGCCAAGGATCGCGCCGACGACGAAGGACGGACACCCTCGTGGGCCGCGCGCTTCGCGATGCGCTTCGCGCCGGCCGGGCTGTCGCCGTTCTCGTCTTCCGATGACACGGCCTCCGCGGCGGACGACGTGCCGGCCACGCATTGAACACCGCAGGAGAAGCACCCCGCATGACGACCGCCGACACCGCTCCCGCCACGCTGTGCTTCCGTCCGCTCGAGGCGCGCGATCTCGACGCGGTGCCTCTGCGCTGCCAGGGCACGCGCGAAGAGGTGCAGGCGACCATCGCCGATCTCGGCGCCTCCGCGATCCTCGCCTTCGAAGGCGATCGTCACGTCGCCCAGCTGCAGTTTCGCCGCTACGACCCGAGGCTGCGTTCGCCCGACGGGCTGTGGGACCCGCGCTACTGGGGCGATTTCGGCGTGCATGCGCCCGCCTTGCCGCGCGATACGCTCGCCGTCTTCTGCTATCACGTCGGCCAGCTCGACGACAGCGACGCGCGCGACGTGAGCTACCAGGGTCGCGGCATCGGACTCGCGCTGCTCGATGCGCTGATCGCCTGGGCCCGCGAGCGGCGCTACGCCGCGCTCGTCGCCAAGTGCGTCCCGCCGTATCCCGCCGTCATGGCCTTCATGGGCGGCCAGCCCGCGCGCGTCTACGAGCCACGCGGCTTCAGCTGCCTCGCGAGCTGGCTCGACCCCCAGCTCCGCGAGGTGGTCCGGCAGCGCGGCCTGCTCGGCCCGGACGACGACGCCGAGCGCGCCGCGACGGTCGGCTGCTGCGTGCTGAGGCTGGCCTGAGGGCCACGCGCTCGGTGCAACCGCTTGAACTTCGACCGCCGGTCCCCATCTGAGGAGTAGGCGCAGCGTACGCAGCCGCGTATGCTTCGCTCTCCCAAGGGGGCGACCTGGTTTCGACGTGGGTCGCGAAACCGAAGGGGCATGCCGAGGGGCAGAGCACCTCGTAAATCCAACTGCAAACCACATAGTTGCCAACGACGACAACTACGCACTCGCTGCTTAATACCCAGTAGGGTGCCGTCCGACTGAAGCCGTGCCGGTGCGTTCAGGTTTCGGGCGTCATTTCTCATCGGATCGCGGTGCGGCCTGCCCGGGGTCAATCCGCTAAAACGTTCTAGGGATCGCCGTACGTCTTCCCTGCCCGTCGGGTAGCGTCCGGTTAAAACAATAGACGGGATACGCATGTAGAACCGACGGCAGAGGGCTTGCGGACGCGGGTTCGATCAAATGGGTCGCGCCGGCCTGCGAAGGCCGGATGAAAACGGAGCTCACATCGGCGGAACCTAAACCGTGTTGATTGGCACGGCACGGCAACGCCGAGGGGTAGCAAGAGGGCCAACCTCAGGGCTGCCCTGTAGAGACTCATGGAGTCGCTGTTCCGGCAACGGATGAGCGATCCCCAGGATTCGCCGGCAACGGCGAATAAACGCTCCGCATCCCGGGCAACCGGGATGAAGGCATAGTCCAGTCCGGGTCGAAAGATCCGGGTACCACTGTCCCGCCGCCTCCACCAATCCGTGACCCTCCCCGCCTGACGGCGGGGAGGGCATTCTTTTGAATGCCCCCATGGAACATTCCCACCGGCCTCATCGGCCAGAGTCGGCGATGAGCCCGGCCTCGACGACGCCGGCCAGCACGCATAGCTCGTCGTTCTCAGAGGTATCCCCGCTCGCGCCGACCGCGCCGATGATACCGCCGGCTGAGTCATGCAGCAGCACACCGCCCGGCAGCGGCACCATGCCACCGGGCACGAGCACGGCGAGCGCGGCGAAGAAGCCGGGCATGGCCGCTGCGCGACGCTCGAGTTCGCGCCCGCCGAAGCCCATGCCGAGACAGCCCGATGCCTTGGCGATGGCAATCGCCGCGCGGGCGTTGCCGGCCTGCTCTTCACGCTGCAAGGCGAGAAGATGCCCGCCGGCGTCGAGCACGACCACGCACAGCGGTGCGAAGCCGTGCGCACGCGCCGCCTTCACGGCCACGGTGCATACGGTATTCGCGGCCGCGAGAGTCAGACGGGCGGCTGCCACGTCAGGCGGCCCGGGCAACGCACACAGGCTTCAGGGTCCAGTCGCGCTGCACCCGGAGCGCGACATCGGCTCCCGCCGGTGCTGGCTCGAAGGACGCAATCAATGAATCCTTCACGGCGAAGAT
>JBFWSI010000147.1:0-8323 GCA_050248455.1 Gammaproteobacteria bacterium
CTACGCCTAACCATCTAATCAATAGGCAGCTGGCCAGGGTAATGCGTTCACATGCCGCGTAGCGGGTGGTCTTGTTGTAGGTGCCCGAGGCGTCCGTCTCGAAGTAGACTTCGTAGCCCGCCTCGCGCGCGGACAGCGCCGGGAAGGCGACGCAGACTTCGGTGACGATGCCCGCGATCAGGAGCTGCTTCTTGCCCGTCGCCTTCACCGCCTCGACGAAATCCTCGTTGTCCCAGGCATTGATGTTGCCGGGGCGCGCGATGTAGGGCGCCGCGGGGAACAGCGCTTTCAACTCGGGCACCAGCGGCCCGTTCGGCCCGTCCTCGAAGCTGGTGGTGAGGATGGTCGGCAGATTGAAGTACTTCGCCGCATCGGCCAGCGCGATCACGTTGTTCTTGAAGTCGTCGGGCGAGAAGTCCTGCACGAGATTGGTGAGGCCGGACTGGTGATCGACCATCAGCACGGCGACATCGTGCTTGTCCAGGCGCTTGTATTCGAAGTTCGCGGTCATCGTCGGTTTCCTCGGGCTTGGAGCACTGCGTCCCCGCGCGGGGACAGGCGTCGGAACACCCGTCCGTGGCTTGCAACACGGTGCTCCTTGCGCACGAGCATTGCCCGCCGGCGCGCGGCCTGTCTGTCGGAGGAACTCAGACGGCGGGGGAAGCTCGGCGCATCCGGCGATTCAGCCCGCCCGTGCGTGGAGCAAGCGCAAGGCGCGTCGCAATACGCGGCGCGTACGCGGGATCTCGAGGGTATCCAGCGTGTTCTTCACGAGCAGCGCGATCTCGGTGTCGCCCTCCATCAGCAGCCGCCGGTTGAAGAACAGCGTGTCCGGATCGGCGTTCTGCGCGACGAGCTGCGCATAGTCCCAGGCGCTGGCACGTATGCGCAGCACCGGTTCGTGCGCGTTCGCCGCGGGCACGAAGCGCCCGCCGCGCACGAGGAAGGCGAGCGCCAGCCCCGCATCCTCGACCGCGATCGAGAACGCGTGCCCTTCGAGACGCTCGAGCACCTCGGGCGGAAACTTGTGCCTGAGCGTGAGATTGAGGGCCGTCGCGAACGCGACGGCGCCGGCATGGCGCGGCAGGCGGCCGAGAACGGCGCGCAGCGGGGCGGCGAGGACGGGGCCGGGGGACAGACCGTTCATCGCGACCTCCCGTCGCTCAGGCGCGATTCGCGGCGGCCACCGCGGCGATGCCGGCGGCGCCGTGCCAGTAGCCGTCGCAGGGCGCCGCGGGCATCAGCGGTCGCAGGCGCGCGGCGGCCTCGGCCGGATCGAGAGCGCCCGCCACCGCCGCGCGCAGGATGGCGAGCACCTCGCCGGTAGCGGCAAATTGCGGCGAGACGCGCAGGCCCGTGACCCCGGCCGCCCGCACTTCGTCGAGCACCGGGAGCAGGCTCTGCACGCCGGCGGACTGCGTCTGCACGCCGTTCAGCACCAGGAAGTGCTGCGCATCCTGCGTCTCGAGCGGCAAGCCGTCCGGATGCTCGATGCAGCGGAACTCGCAGTGGTCTTTCGTGAGGTTGTGGTAGCGCGCGGTGAAGCAGCGCGCCGAGATTGCGAGCGGCAGGCGCCCGTAGCCGAACACCTCCGTCTCCACGTCGGCCGGCGCTTCCGCCGTGATCGCCGCGATGCCCTCGCGCGAAAGCTCCACCGGCGCCACCCAGCGCGTGGCGCCGAGCCCGGCGAGCAGCGCCAGCGTAGCGGCGTTGTAGACGTTCAGGAACGGCCCCGCGACGAAACGCCCACGACCGGCGAGCGCATGCACCGCGGCCATGTCGTTCGCTTCGACGCCGAAGCGGCCGTTGTCGACCACGGCGTGCATCGTGCGCAGATCGGCGTCGCTCTCGATCAGCTCGTAGGTCGACAGCACGACTTCCTTGCCGGCGGCGGCGAGCGTCTCGCCGAGGTCCAGCCAGTCGGCGAGCCTGAGCTCGCGGCGGCGCGAGCACACGGTCTCGCCGAGGTAGATCGTGTCGACGGGCCAGTCGGCGGCCGCGCGATAGAAAGCCAGCACCGTCGCCCGCGGCCAGAAATAGAGCAGAGGCCCGAGGGTGAGCTTCATCGCGTCACTTCCAGGGGCGGTGATAGGCGCCGAGCGTGCATTGCAGGCCTTCGGAGACGTCGGCGAGCGCCTGCTGCCAGGCAGGGCGCACGCGGAAGCGCTGCGGCTCGCGCGCGCAGTCGTCGAGCGCCTCGCGCCACACGCGCGTGACGGTCTCGACATAGGCGGGACTGCGCTGGCGCCCTTCGATCTTCACCGCTTTCACGCCCATCGCCTGCAGACGCGGCAGCAGCCCCAGCGTGTTGAGACTCGTCGGCTCCTCGAAGGGATAGTAGAGCTCGTCGTCGACGACGAAGCGGCCGCGACACAGCGTCGGATAGCCGGGATGATCCTGCGCGCCGAAGCGATCGATCAGCACGCCGCCCAGCCGCGACTCCAGCGCGTCCGGTCCCTGCTGCCAGCGCACGGCCTTCGCCGGCGAGCAGCCGCCGTGCGTGTTCGGCGACTCGCCCGTGGCCCAGGACGACAGCGCGCAGCGCCCCTCGACCATGATCGACAGGCTGCCGAAGCCGAACACTTCGATCTCCACCGGCGTGCGCGCGATCGCTTTCTCGATCTGCTCGATCGAGAGCACGCGCGGCAGGACGGCGCGCCGCACGCCGAAGCGCTCGTGATAGAAATTGATGGCTTCGTGGCTGGTGGCCGAGCCCTGCACGGACAGGTGCAGCCGCAGCTCGGGGTGCGTCCTCGCCGCATAGGCCATCAGGCCGGCATCGGCGACGATGATTGCGTCGGCGCCGAGCATCGCCGCGCGATCGACGGCGGCCTGCCATTTGCGCCACGTGCGCGGCTGCGGAAACGTGTTGAGCGCCACCAGCACGCGCGCACCACGGGCATGCGCGTAGGCGATGCCTTCGCGTATCGCGCGGTCGTCGAAGTTCAGGCCCGCGAAGTTGCGTGCGTTGGTCTCGTCGCGGAAGCCGAGGTAGACGTCGTCGGCGCCACAGTCGACGGCGATCCTGAGCGCCGGCGGCGTGCCGGCGGGGCAGACCAGGCGCATCGGCTGCGCGGTCGCCGCGGAAGATGGAACTGCCTGGGCCATGGCTCCCCGGGGCGCTGGATGCGAGGCCGCAGGCTAGGCGCCTCGCCCGGCTCGTTCCTTAACTTAGATCAGGAAACCGCGATTCGCGGCGAGCCTCCGTGCCGGCGCAGGAGATGGCGAAAGAGGTGGGAGTCGAACCCACCAGACGCGCTGGCGCGTCTCACCGGATTTGAAGTCCGGGCGCCCCACCGGGTGACGACACTCTTCCGCCATCGAGCTTAGCAAAAGCCCGCGTGCGGCTCACGCGTCGCCGCCCTCAGCGCGCCCGATGCAGCACGCGGCGCTGATTGCCTTCGCGGCGCGTGACGCCGATGCGATCGAAGTACTCGAGGATGTCGATGGCCGCGTTGCGCCCGACGCCGCTGCGATCGCGGAACTCGGCGGGCCCGAAGCGGCCGTCGGCGTGCTCGGCGGCGAGCTCGACGGCGAGCTGGGCGAGGCGATCGATCATCGCGGGCAGGAAATAGCGCTTGTCGCTGACGCGCACGAGCAGGCCCTGGCGCGTGAACTTCGCGAGAAAGGCCTCGAGCACGGGCGGCGTCGTCTTCAGCGCCGCGACGAGATGGCTCGCGACGGGCACCGCGTCCTCCGGCACGTCGAACAGCGGGCGCAGCCGCAGCCACATGCGCTCGTCGGCCGGATCGCGGCGCGCGACGTGCGTCGGCAGCCGGTGCAGGCCGTCCTTACGCAGGACCAGTCCCTGGGCGAGCGCGGCGTCGAGCACCGCGCGGAACAGCGCCGCCGGCAGGCTCGCGCCGAGGCCGCGCGTGAGCGCCGCGCGCAGCTCGGCGGCGCCGTGGCCCTCGCGCTCCGGCAAGTCATGGTGAAGCTGCGCCAACGCGCGCGCCGTCGCCGCGAGCAGCGCCTGCCAGCGCGCCGGGTCGACGGCCATCAGCGCCGGCGCCGTGCCGTAGGTCGCCATCGACACGCGCTCGAACAGCGCGCTCGCCTCGTCTGCCGTCAGGTTCCAGGCCTGCGCGCAGCGCGCGAGATCGACGCCGTCGGGGCTCACGCGCAGCAGGGCCGCGAGCGCGTCCTCTAGCCGCGGGCTGCACAGCGCTTCGACGCTGCGCAGCCGGTCGGCGCGGCGGCGCCGCGTGTCTTCGGGCAGCGGATGGACGACGATGCCGCCGCCGATCGTGCGCTGTGCGGACGGATCGCGCAGCACGAAGCGATCGCCGCGCACGGCGTGCAGCGGCGCGTCGAGCTGCAGCTGCACCAGCGCCTGCTCGCCGGGCGCGATCGCGGCGCGTTCCAGCGGCAGCACGCGCGCGAGCGCATGCGCCGCGCCGAGATGCAGGTGCACGGCGGTGCGGCTGCGCAGTGCCGTCGTCTCGCCGGGCAGCAGGCGCAGCTCGGCGTCGAGGCGCTGCGTCGCGAAGGCCGCGCCGGGGGCGACGATCCAGTCGCCGCGCGCAACCTCGGCGTCGCTGCGCGCAACGGCGCCGAGGTTGATCGCGCAGCGCAGGCCGCTGCTCGCGCGCTCGGCGATCTCGTTCTGCGTGTGGAGGCCGCGCACGCGCAGCTCGGCGCCGCCCGGTGCGACGTGCAGCGTGTCGCCGACGCGCGCGCTGCCGGAGAACACCGTGCCCGTGACGACGCGACCGACGCCTTTCAGCACGAAGCTGCGATCGACGGCGAGGCGGAAATTGCCGCCCGACGCACGCGGCGGCAGCGCGCGCTTCGTCGCGAGTAGCGCGGCGCGCAGCACGTCGACGCCCTGCCCCGTGTGCGCGGACACCGGCACGATCGGGCAGTCGGCGAGCGCGGTGCCGGCGAGCAGCCTGCGTATCGCCGCCGTCACTTCGTCGCAGCGCGCCGCGTCGACGCGATCGCATTTGCTCAAGGCGACGACGCCGTGCGCGATGCCGAGCAGATCGAGGATCGCGAGATGCTCCGCCGTCTGCGGCATCGGCCCGTCGTCGGCGGCGACGACGAAGAGCACGACGTCGGTGCCGGCGACGCCCGCCACCATCGTGCGCACGAAACGCTCGTGGCCCGGCACGTCGATGAAGCCGATCGGCGCGCCGTCGCCGAGGTCGTGGAATGCGTAGCCGAGCTCGATGCTCATGCCGCGCGCCTTCTCCTCCGGCAGCCGGTCGGTGTCGACGCCCGTCAGCGCCGCGACCAAGCTCGTCTTGCCGTGATCGACGTGACCGGCGGTGGCGACGATCATCTGCGCCCGCCCCGCAGACGCAGCCGCTCGAGCTGCCGCACGAAACCCGCCTCGTCGTCGAGACAGCGCAGATCGAACAGCAGCGCGCCGTCGGCGACGCGGCCGACGACGGGCACCGGCAGCGCGCGGAACGCGCGCGCGAGCCGCGCCGGCGCCTGGCCGCCGCCCTCGCGCGGCACGAGGCGCAGCGCGTGGCTCGGCAGCAGATCGACGGGCAGCGCGCCGCTGCCGATCTGGCTCATGCAGCCGACGACCTCGGCGCTCGCCGCCGCGCCCAGCGCCGCCGCGACCGCGGGCAGCACGCGCGTCGCGAGCGCCTCGATCTCGACCGCCGTTCGCGTCAGCAGGCGCAGGGCCGGCAGCTCGCGCCGCGCGCGCTCGGGATCGGCATAGAGCCTGAGCACCGCGTCCAGCGCCGCGAGCGTCAGCTTGTCGACGCGCAGCGCGCGCTTCATCGGGTTGCGCTTGATGAGCTTCACCAGCGCCGCCTTGCCGGCGATGATCCCGGCCTGCGGCCCGCCGAGCAGCTTGTCGCCGCTGAAGCTGACGAGATCGGCGCCGCCCGCGAGGGTTTCCGCGACCGTCGGCTCGTGCGGCAGGCCGTAGCGCGCGAGATCGATCAGCGTACCGCTGCCGAGATCGACGACGAAGGGCAGGCCCTGCGCGTGCGCGAGCGCCGCGAGCTCGGCTTCCGGCACGGCGGCCGTGTAGCCCTGGATCGCGTAGTTGCTCGTGTGCACCTTCATCAGCAGCGCCGTGCGCGGACCGATCGCCTGCTCGAAGTCCGCGCGGTGCGTGCGGTTCGTGGTGCCGACCTCGACGAGCCTGGCGCCGGCGCGCGCCATCACGTCCGGCACGCGGAAGGCGCCGCCGATCTCGACCAGCTCGCCGCGCGAGACCAGCACTTCCTTCGCGCGCGCGAGCGTGTTCAGCAGCAGCAGCACCGCGGCCGCGTTGTTGTTGACGACGGTCGCGGCCTCGGCGCCGGTCAGCCGCCGGATCCAGTCCTCGACGTGCGCGTCGCGATCGCCGCGACGGCCGTCGTCGAGCGCGTATTCGAGGTTGCAGGCACCGGCGGCAGCCGTCATCGCCTCGATCGCGACGGCGGGCAGCGGCGCGCGGCCGAGATTCGTGTGCAGCACCGTGCCGGTCAGGTTGAACACCGGCCGCAGCGACGAGGTGCAGAGCGCGACCAGGCGCGTCGCAGCCGCGTCGAGCAGGATCTCCGCCGTCACTTCCGCGGCCGCGGCGGTGCCGCGCGCGAGCAGCCGTTCGCGCGCGGCGGCGACGACTTCGCGCAGCACCTCGGTCGCGAGCTCGCGACCGTGGCTCGCGCACAGCGCCGCGCCGCGCGCGTCACGCAGCAGTTCGTCGATCGCGGGCAGCTGGCGCAGCAGCTCGTGGGCGGTCTGGCTCATCGATGGACGGCGCGGTACGGGGAAACCTTATCTCACACGATGTCGGCGCGTTTGTCTCGCCTCGCGGCTATCGCGTACGGCGGGCTTTGCCTATGCTGCAAGCTCCCTGTGCGCGGAGTAGCTTCCGATGAGCATCGAGTACCTGGACCCGCGTGCGGTGCGCCTCGCGCCGCCCGCCCCTTACGCGCTGCGCGCCCGCTTCGACGGGCCCGTGACGATCGGCCTGCTCGCCAACGGCTTTCCCGATTCGGTCGCCTTCCTCGACGCCGTCGAGCAGGCGCTCGCCGCCCGGCTGCCGGCGGCGCGCTTCCGGCGCTACGACAAGGGCAACCCGTCGATACCGGCGACGCCGGCGCTGCTCGAGCGCATCGTCGCCGAGTGCGACGTCGTCGCTTCGGCCTACGGCCATTGAGGCAGCTGCACTTCCGGCACCGTGCGTGACGGCATCGCAGTGGCCCGCCGCGGCAAGCCCGCGCTCGCCTTCGTGACCAGCGAGTTCTGGGCGCAGGGCGATTTCGTCGCGCAGGCCGGCGGCATGCCGGACGTCCCGCGCCTGCAGCTGCCGCATCCCGTCGCGGGCAGCGGCAAGGCGGCGCTGGCGCGGCTCGCCGCCGACATCGCGGACGAGGTGCTCGCGCGCCTCGCCGGCCGATGAGCGCGACCTTGACGGCGGCGGACGAGGACGCCGCGCTCGAGCAACTGCATGCCGCGGGCTGCACCGACGGCCTGCCGGTGGTGATCCCGACGCCTGCGCGCGTCGCGCGCATGCTCGTCGCCGGCGGCCTCGATCGCGAGCTCGTGCTCGGCGAGATGGGCCCGCTGGGCGGCGCGGCGACGCTCGAGAAGATCGCGATCGCGGCGGTGATGGCGGGCTGCCTGCCGGATCATTTCCCGGTCGTGCTCGCCGCGATCCGCGCGATCCTGAAACCCGAATTCGATCTCGCCGAGATGCAGGGCACCACGCACTGCATCGCGCCGATGATCCTCGTCAACGGCCCCGCGCGCGCGGCCTGCGGCGGGATCGCGAGCGGCTTCGGCGCGATGGGCCCCTGCCATCGCGCCAATGCGGCGATCGGGCGCGCGCTGCGGCTCGCGATGATCAACATCGGCGGCGCGCGACCGGGCGTCTCGGACATGGCGCTGCACGGCACGCCGGCGAAGTTCACGTTCTGCATCGCCGAGGACGAGGAATCCTCGCCCTTCCCGCCGTTCCACACGAGCCTCGGCTACCGCGCCGAGCAGAGCGTGGCGACCGTCGTCGGCGTCGAGGGCCCGCACTCGGTGTTCTTCACCGGCGATGCGGACGATCCGCGGTCGGCCGAGCGGCTGCTGACGACGCTCGCGAAAGTGATCGCGAATCCCGGCAGCAACAACTCGCATCTCGGCGGCACCGCGGCGGTCGTCGTCGTGCTCAATCCCGAGCACGCGCAGCTGCTCGCCGCGGCGGGCTACACGCGCGAACGCATCCAGCAAGGCTTGAGCGCGCGCGCCGTCACCCCGCGCGCGGAGCTCGCCGCCCTCAACACCAAGATGCTGATGGGCACCGGCGAGCAGCTGCCCGCCGTGCGCGATCCCGCGCAGTTCCATGTGCTGGTCGCCGGCGGCCCCGGCCGGTACTCGA
>JBFWSI010000148.1:0-8254 GCA_050248455.1 Gammaproteobacteria bacterium
GCGTTTCGATAGCGTATGCCCGTGTAGAAACCTTCCGCGTCATGCCCGCGCCAGCGGGCATCCACGCACTCCCCCGGCGTCCAGCTCAGAAAAAGAATCGCCCGCCGGAGAGCTCCTCGTCAGGCGTGGATTCCCGCTTGCGCGGGAATGACGGTAAACAACACGCGGTGGAGCGTATTTGCGCTCAACTATATAGCCACGGAGGGCACGGAGAGCACGGAGGAAGAAAGGGATTGCGCTGGAGCCCGCTGCGTCCGCGCCGAGGATCGCAGTTCGTGGCCCGGATGAGCGGAGCGAATCCGGGCTACGAATTCGCGTGTCGGCCTTAGATCGCAGGTTGGGCTGACGAAGGAAGGCCAACCTGCGATTTCTGCGGCAGCGCCGAAACGCCTGTGCTTAGAAATGCATCGACGGAGCGGCGACCGCCAATCAAGCCCTTTCTTCCTCCGTGCTCTCCGTGGCTATATAGCTGAGCGTAAATCCACTCCACTGGCGGTTCGATAGCGTATGCCCGTGTAGCAACCTCCGACGTCATGCCCGCGCCAGCGGGCATCCACGCACTACCCCGGCGTCCAGCGCGGAAAAAGAAGGATCGCCCGACGGAGACCGCCTCGTCCGGCGTGGATTCCCGCTGGCGCGGGAATGACGGTAATCAACACGCAGTGGAGCGTGTTTACGCTCAGCTATATAGATTCATCCAGTGCATGAGCCGGAGCACGCAGATAAACCCGGATGCCACCGCCCTGCTTCCAAGCTATGGAATCTTCGGCACGGCCGCCAGCAGTTGGCGCGTGTACTCGTGCGCTGGCGCGAACAGCACCTCGTCGACCGGCCCCTGCTCGACGATGCGTCCCTGGTGCATCACGGCGACGCGGTGCGCGAGCTGGGCGACGACGCCGAGGTTGTGCGTGATGAAGAGGAAGGACAGCCCGAGACGCTGCTGCAGATCGCGCAGCAGGTCGAGGATCTGCGCCTGCACCGAGACGTCGAGCGCGCTGGTCGGCTCGTCGCAGACGATCAGCTTCGGAGCGACGGCGAGCGCGCGGGCGATGCAGATGCGCTGGCGCTGGCCGCCGGAGAACTCGTGCGGATAGCGCGCCGCGTGCTCGGGCTCGAGGCCGACCTGCCTCAACAGCTCGGCGACGCGGGCCGCGCGCGCCGACCGCGATCCGCCGATGCCCTGCACCAGCATGCCTTCCGCGACGATGTCGCCGACCAGCATGCGCGGGTTCATCGCCGCGTACGAATCCTGGAACACGATCTGCAGGTGGCGGCGACGGCGCCGCAGCTCGGCCTCGGACAGGCGCGCGAGATCCTCGCCGCGGAAGCGCACGCTGCCGCCGGCCAGCGGCAGCAGGCGCAGGATGCCGCGGCCCATCGTCGTCTTGCCCGAGCCCGACTCGCCGACGACGGCGAGCGTCTCGCCTTCGGCGACCGCCAGGCTCACACCGTCGACCGCACGCACGCGATCGACGACGCGCCGGAACACGCCCTTCCTGATCGGGAACTCGACGCTCAAATCCCGCACTTCTAGCAGCGGGCTCGCGGCGACGGGCGCGGCCGATTGCGCGCGCCGTTCGAGCTTCGGCAGCGCCGCGAACAGCGCCTTCGAATACGCGTGCTGCGGGTCGCGGTAGAAGACCTCGCGTGGCGCGCTCTCGACCAGCCGGCCCGCCTTCAGCACGGCGACGCGATCGGCGACCTGCCAGGCGACGCCGAAGTCGTGCGTGATGAACAGCATGCCCATGCCGCGGCGGCGCTGCTCGGCCTGCAGGAGCTCGAGGATCTGCGCCTGCAAAGTGACGTCGAGCGCGGTGGTCGGCTCGTCGGCGATCAGCAGATCGGGCTCGCCGGCGAGCGCGATCGCGATCATCGCGCGCTGCTTCATGCCGCCGGAGTACTGGTGCGGATATTCGCGCGCGCGGCGCTCGGGCTGCGGGATGCCGACCGCGTGCAGCGCCTCGACGACACGCGCGCGCAGCGCGGCGCCGCGCAGGCCCAGATGCCGCTGCATCACCTCGCCGATCTGATCGCCGATGCGCATCACCGGGTTCAGCGCGACCTGCGGCTCCTGGAACACGAAGCCGATGCGCCGCCCGCGCACCGCGCTCATCGCGGCGGCCGGCAGCGCGAACAGATCCTCGCCGTCGAGCCGCACGCGACCGGCGCCGATCCGCGCCGCGGCCGGCAGCAGGCGCGTGACGGCGAGCGCGGTCAGCGACTTGCCGCTGCCCGATTCGCCGACCAAGACCAGCGTCTCGCCGCGTTCGATTCTCAGGTGCAGATCGTCGATCGCGCGCAGTGGCGCGTCGGGCGGGCCGAACTCGACGCGCAGGCCTTCGATCTCGAGCAGCGGGGCGGACGGGGCGTTCATCGCACGGGGCTCTCCTCGAGGCCGGCGGCGGCCGTGTCGACGCCGAGCCGGCGCAGGCGCGGATCGAAGGCGTCGCGCACGGCGTCGGCGAACAGATTGGCGGCGAGCACCAGCGTGAACATGAAGCCGAGCGCGGCGACCAGCGACCACCACACCGCCGGCTCGCGCGCGAGCTCGAGCCGCGCCGCATTGATCATGTTGCCCCAGCTCTCCATGCTCGGGTCGACGCCGATGTCGATGTAGGTCAGCGCCGCCTCGGCGAGCACGAGGCTGCTGAAATCGAGCACCGTCGTGATCATCACGATGTGCATGACGTTCGGCAGCAGATGACGGCGGATGATCGCCGGCGCGCGCGCGCCCAGCGCCTGGGCGGCGGCGACGTATTCGATCTCGCGCAGCTTCAAGGCTTCCGCGCGCAGCAGGCGGCACAGGCTGGTCCAGCTCGTCAGGCCCAGGATGCCGCACAGCGCGAGCAGGCGCAGATCGGCGCGCGCGGCAAGGCTGTCGAAGGCCTCGGCATGCCGGCTCATGTGCACGTCGAGCAGCAGCGCGGCCGCCGCGATCAGCAGCACGCCGGGGATCGACGACAAGGTCGTATAGAGGTACTGCACGGCGTCGTCGACGGGCCCGCGGAAATAGCCGGCCGTCACGCCCAGCGCGAGCGCGAAGGGCAGGCTCAACAGCGTCGTCAGCGAGCCGATGAGGATGCCCGTGCGCACGCTCTTCAGGGCCTGGTACAGCACGTCCGTGCCGACCTTGTCGGTGCCGAGCACGTGATAGTACGGCGCGACTGCGACCCCCAGGCCGACGAGCAGCGCGAGTGCGGCCGTCACGCTGAGCAGGCTGCGCCACGGAGCTCGCGTGCGGCCGCGCGCGATGGCGAGTAGCGCCGCGGCGAGACCGCCGTGGCGGCGGCGTTCGACGCCGGCGGCGAGCAGCAGCGGCAGCGCGAAGATCGCGAGGCCCAGCGCCACGCCGACCGCCGCGCGACGCGCGAGATCGGCCGCGCGCTGCGTCGGCTCGGCGAGGTGCGCGCCGCCGTACACGAGACGCGGGTATTCGCGGCGCACGCGCCCCTCGGCCGTGCGCAGGGTTTCGCGCGCGTAGGCGTGCGTCGCAAACGGCGCCGAGTAGCTCGTCTCGGTGCGTGTGCGCAGCGGCGTCAGCGCGAGATCGAGCACACTCACGAGATCGCCCTCCTCCTCGCCGCGCGCCTCGAAGTGCACCGAGTCGGCAAGCGCGATCGCGACGAAGGCGGCCAGCACCACGGCCGCGCCGGCCGCCGCCGGTCGCGCCCACACCTCGCGCCACGGCGCGCGCAGGTGCTCGTGACGGCGCGCGATCGCCCAGTAGGCGAGGCCGACCGCGAGCAGCGCGAAGAGGCAGGCATCGGTAGTCAGCACGACGAGCTCGCCCATCGCTATTCGAGCCTCACGCGCGGATCGGCGACGACATAGGACAGATCGGTCAACAGCAGGCCTAGGATGTACAGCAGCGAGCCGAGGAAGACCATCGTGCGCACGATCGCGAAGTCCTGGGCCTGCAGCGCGTCGATCGTGTAGCTGCCCAGGCCCGGGATCGAGAAGAAGGCTTCGGTGATCAGCGCGCCGAGGAACAGCGAGGGCAGCAGCACGACGACGCCGGTCAGGATCGGGATCAGCGCATTGCGCAGCACGTGGGCGAACAGCACGCGCGCATCGGACAGGCCTTTCGCGCGCGCCATGCGCACGTACTCGCGGCCCATCTCCTCGAGGAAGATCGTGCGATACCAGCGCACGTTCGGCCCGAGCGCGATCAGCATGCCGATCAGCACGGGCAGCAGCAGGAACTTGAGCGACGCGAGGCCGTAGTCGTAGCCCGAGATCGGGACCAGCCGCCACAGCTTGGCGACGAGATACTGGCCGCCGATGATGTAGAAGAGCCCGGAGATCGACATCATCGCGACGCACACGAGCACGCTCGCGACGTCGAGCCGGCTGCCCCTCAGCCAGGCGACGAGCAGCGCCCAGATCAGTGCCGCGACGAGCTGCAGCAGGAGCACGGGCACCGCGATCGCGAGGCTGGGGCCCATGCGCTGGCGCAGATCGCTGCCGATGTCGCGCCCGCCGTCCGAGAGGCCGAAGTCGAAGGTGAACAGGCGCAGCGTGCTGGTGACGAACAGCGTGTCGGTCGCCTGCGCGACGCCGCTCGCCGCGCCGTTCCAGAACAGCGGCCGATCGTAGCCGCGCGCGGCCTTCCACTTGTCGACCGCGTCCTGCGTCAGGTGGCGATCGCCGAGCTGCATGCGCGCCATGTCGTCCGGTGTGTTGACGACGAAGAAGAGCACGAAGGTGATCACGTTGACGCCGACGAGTATCGGCAGCGCATAGAGCAGACGGCGCAGCAGATAGGCGCTCATGCGGCGGCCCGCCGGCTGCGTTCGCGCTGCGTGCGCCAGGCGAGCAGCGCGACGAGGACGGCGATCGCACCGACGCCGGCGAGCGGCGTCAGCACCGGCCGGTTCCAGGCCCGGCGCAGCGTCGCGCGGCGCTCGGGGTCGAGCCGCCGGTACTTCAGGGTATTGCGCGCCATCATGTTGGCCTTGCCGTTCGCGTACCAGGCATGGAACAGCGAATAGGCCTGTGGATGCGTGCCCCAGATCCACGGCGCATCGTCCCGCACGCGCGCGAGCATGCGATCGATCACGGCCTGCCGCGCCGGCCCGTTCGGCAGGCTGCGCATCCGCAGGTAGTCGCGATCGAAGTCCGGGCTCGCGTAGTTCGACGCGTTCTCGCCGTGGTGCTCGACCTTGCCGTGCGGCCCGTAGAGCAGGAACAGGAAGTTCTCGGGATCGGGGTAGTCGGCGTTCCAGCCCCAGCCGTAGATTTGCGCGGCGCCCGTGCGCACCTTGTCCTGGAAGCGGTTGTAGTCCGTCATGCGCACGACGAGCTGCACGCCGAGCTTCGCGAACTGCTTGCGATACCAGTTGAACAGCGGCTTGTAGTCCGGGCCGGAGGCGAAGGCATCGAAGTACAGCGTCAGCGGCTTGCCGGTCGCGGGATTACGGCCGTCCGGATAGCCGGCCTCGACCATCAGTGCCTGCGCGCGCGCGAGCGGCTTGCGCACGGGGCGACCGTCCTGCCAGTCGTAGACGATCGGGTTGATGCCCGCGGCGCCCTCGCGATGGCCGAAGATGCCGGGCGGGATCGGTCCCTGCGCGGGAATGCCGCGGCCGTTTGCGAAGATCGAGATCATCTCCTCGATGTCGATAGCAATCGACAGCGCCTGGCGCAGCGCCCGTGCGCGCCGGCCGTCACCGCCGACGACGGGATCGAGCATGTTGAAGCCGAGATAGACGATCGTCGGTTGCGTCGCGACGGCGAGCTTCATCCGCTTCGCGCGCATCTCGGGCGTCAGCTCGGGGCGGCCGTCCGGTCCGAAGCGTATGGCCTGATCGAAGCCGTCCGGCGCGATCGGCGAGATGTCGTACCAGCCCTGCAGGAATTTGCCCCATTCGGGGATGTCTTCCTTCTCGAGCATGAAATGGATCTCGTCGATGAACGGCAGCGGGCGGCCCGCGTCGGCGAGCATGCCGTTGGCCGCATCCACGGGCTCGCCCTGCGCGGGATAGCGCTCGCCGTGGAAGTTCGGATTGCGCGCGAGCACCATGCGCCGGTTCGGGTTGTTCTCGCGCAGCAGATAGGGGCCGGTGCCAACGGGATACCAGTCGAGCGTCAGATTGCGCTCGGCCATGCCAGGCTCGGCGTAGAAGCGCTCGGCTTCCCAGGGCACCGGCGCGAAGAACGGCATCGCGAGCCAGTAGACGAACTGCGGATAGCGCTCGCTGAGCGTGATCTCGAAGGTGTAGTCGTCGATCTCGCGCGCGCCTTCGAGCGCATAGGGGCGCAGATCGAGAAAGCCCGTCGCCGGCGCCTCGGCCTTCAGGCGCGCGGCGAGCGCATCGAGGCCGACGATGTACTTGCCCATCAGGCTCGCGATCGGCGAGTGCAGGCGTGGATGCGCGAGCCGCTTGATCTGGTAGACGTAGTCGGCGGCCTTCAGTTCGCGCGTGCCCTGCATCGGGAAGTCCGCCGGCGCGCGGGCTTCGGGCACGCGCGTCGCGCCGTCGCCGTGATAGCGATAACCGCCGTCCGCCGTGCGCGCGAAGGCGGGATGGGGTTGGAAGCGGATGCCGGGCCGGATCGCGATGCGATAGACGGCGCGCGCGATCTGCTCATCCGGCGCGTCGACGGGCAACGCTCGGCCCTCGGCATCGTAGTACGCGGCCACCGGCAGCGTGGCCGCCGTCAGCGGCACCAGCGTGTAGGGACGCTGCAGGAAGTGATATTGCACGAGCGGCTCGTAGACCTGGCTCGTGATCATCGCCTCGTTCTCACTGTACGAGGATACGGGATCCAGGTGCTTGGGTCGTTCCTGGAAGGTCGTATAGAGAATGTTCGAACGCGCCGTGGCCGCCGGATAGGGACTGTTCCAGGGGTCGCGCCACTCGCGCTCGCAGGCCGCGAGCATCGCGCCCAGCACGACGAGCAGGCCCGCACGCAGACATGCGTGCAGCGTGCGGCACAGGCTCGGTCTCGGCATCGGGTTCAGGGTTATAAAGCGCTGAGGGACACTGTACACTTCCGGCCCATCACGGTGCCATTGAACGGGCTCGAGGGAAACAGGCATGGGGATACTCGAGGGCAAGAAGGCCCTGATCGTCGGCGTCGCGAGCAATCGTTCGATCGCCTGGGGCATCGCGCAGGCGATGCGGCGCGAAGGCGCCGAGCTCGCGTTCACCTACCAGAACGATCGGCTGCGCTCGCGCGTCGAGGACTTCGCCGCCGAATGCGGCTCCGAGATCGCGATTCCCTGCGAAGTGCAGAACGACGAGGAGATCACGGCGCTCTTCGAACGTCTCGACGACTACTGGGATCACCTCGACGTCCTGGTCCATTCGATCGCCTATGCGCCGCGCGAGGAGCTCGCCGGCAGCTATCTCGACTCGGTGACGCGCGAAGGCTTTCGCATCGCACACGACGTGAGCTCCTACAGCTTCGCCGCGCTCGGCAACGCCGCGCGGCCGATGATGAAGGGGCGTCGCGGCGCGATGCTGACGCTGTCCTATCTCGGCGCCGTGCGCACGATGCCGAGCTACAACGTGATGGGATTGGCGAAGGCGAGCCTCGAAGCGAACGTGCGCTACATGGCCGAGAGCATCGGCCCGGAAGGGATCCGCGTCAACGCGATCTCGGCGGGCCCGATCAAGACGCTTGCCGCGAGCGGCGTGAAGGATCTGCGCAAGTTCCTCGACTACGTCGAAAAGGCGGCGCCGCTGCGCCGGAACGTGACGATCGAGGAAGTCGGCAACGTCGCTGCCTTCCTGTGCTCCGATCTCGCCTCGGCCGTCACCGGCGAAGTGACCTACGTCGACTGCGGCTTCAACATCATGGGCGTCGCGGGGCTTTGAGCGCGCCTGCGCCGCGTGAAATGCACCGAATTTAGATAGAGCGCAAATACACTCCACTGGCTGTTCGATAGCGCATGCCGATGTAGAACCCCCCTTCGTCATGCCCGCGCAAGCGGGCATCCACGCACTACCGGGGCGTCCAGCGCAGAAAAGAATCGCCTGACCGACACGTCGTTCTCAGGCGTGGATTCCCGCTTGCGCGGGAATGACGGTCAATGAACGCACAGTGGCGCGTATTTGCGCTCAGCTATTCGGAGCGTTCGGGTGCTGCTTCGGCGTTCTCCATGCTGGCGGGGCAAGGGCGCTTGTAGCCCGTATATGGACTCCTCCCCAATGGTCAAGCGCTGTCGCGGTGTCGGGGACGCAGGCTGCATCCGTATATCCGGCCTCTAATGGGCAAGACAGTCATCGTTGCCCGGGCCCGCAGGGCG
>JBFWSI010000149.1:0-8189 GCA_050248455.1 Gammaproteobacteria bacterium
CGACGACGACGTGGCGATCCGGCCGCGCCAGCGCGAGGCCGAGGCCGAGCGCCGACGCACAGCCCATGGAGCCGACCATGTAGAGCTGGTTCGCGCGATCGGCGAGCGCGTAGAGCTCGCGGCCGGAAAAGCCCGTCGTCGCGATGACGACGGACTCGCCGGGCGGCGTCGCGTCGACCACGCGGGCTAGCGCGTCGGCGCGCGACGGGCGCGCGGCCGCGTCGGCGGCGAGCGTGCCGCGCGGCGGCGCCGGCGCCGGCCGTGCGGACGCGGGACGATTGTGCAGCGGATGCGCGGCCACCGTGCCCTTCTGCATCACCAGCGCATAGGGGCGCGCTTCGCGCGCGATGTGGGCCTCGGCGCGGGCGAGCACCGCGGGAATGTCTTCCTCGCGTGACGGAAAGTCCTCCCACGGAATGCGCATGGTGTCGAACATCGCGCCCGTGATCTGGCCCATCAGCTCGTGCTGCGGTTCGTCGTGTACGCCGGGCGCGCCGCGGTGCGTGCAGATCACGAGCAGCGGGATGCGAAAGACGTGCGTCAACGAGGTCAGCGGGCTGACGGCGTTGCCGAGGCCCGAGTTCTGCATCATCGCGATCGCGCGCTTGCCGCCGAGCGCGGCGCCGGCGGCGGCCGCGATCGCGTCGCCTTCGTTCGCCGACGACAGGTAGACGAGGCTGTCGTCGCCGATCACGTAGTTGATGAACGGGGTCAGGAAGGAGCAGGGCACGCCTGCGTACCAGGTATAGCCCGCGCCGCGGGCCGCTTCGACGAAAGCCTGCGCGTTGATCATGGAAGACCCGAAGTCGCTGTCAGTGGCTGCCGGCGGCGAAGTTGCCGGCGTTCTCGAGATCCTGCACGGAATTCACGTCGAGCCAGTGCCCGTGCACGTACCACACGTGCACGGGCTTGCCGGCGGCAACGAGATGGTTCAGCAGATCGGGCAGGCCCAGCCGCGCGAAATCGGCGCGCGTGCGCAGCGCATCGAGGGCTTCATCCAGCCACGCGCGGCCTGCGCCGCGGAAGCGCAGCATGCCGATCCAGCGGCCGTCCGCGTTGCGGCCGTCCTCGCGCGCCGCGGCCGAGATCTTCTCCAGCCGCACGGCCTGACCCCAGGTCGATCGATCGTCCGGTTCGCTGCAGTAGGCGTAGTCGCCGGCCGTGCCGGCCGTCGCCTCGTTGGAGTCGACGACGATCATCACCGCGGCCTCGCTCTCGACGAGATCGCGCAGGATGTAGCTCCTGAACAGCACGTCGCCGTAGACGACGACCATGTCGTCCGCGAAGGCCTCGCGCGCGCAGGCCAGCGACGCGAGCTCGCCGGTCGAGGCGTGCTCGCGGTTCACCAGCAGCTTGATGCCCTGCACGTCGATGCTCTCGGCCTTGTAGCCGGCGACGACCGTGATGTCGTCGACGCCGCGCTTCTTCAACTTGTCGACCAGGTGCCGCAGCAGCGGCTTGCCCGCGATCGGCAGCATGACCTTCGGCCGATCGTCGGTCAGCGACGCGAAGCCGTCACCGCGCGAGGCCGCGAGCACGATGCCGCGCGTCTCGTCGCGCCGGCTCGACAGGTAGCGCTCCTCGGCCTCCTCGAGCTCGTTCGCGCCCTGCAGCCGGAAGATCTCGTCGACGGAAGCCATCTTGTCCTCGATGTCGGCGAGCGACTCGGCGGCGTGGATGTGCTGCGCCGTCGCCTGCATCGCGCTGACGGCGCTGCGGATCATGTGGTTCGCCCAGATCACGAGGCTCACCTTCGCGCGCCGGAAGGCCTCGGTCGGCGTGCTGTAGTACTTCGTCGGCACGATCACGAGCGGCGCGCGGTTGGCCCATTCGCGCGCGAACTCGAGGATCTGATCCGGCCGCGACAGCTTGCTGTGGATCAGGATCGCGTCCGCACCCGCCTGGCGATAGGCCTCGCCGCGGCGCAGGGCTTCCGCGATGTCCCAGCCCGCGATCAGGGCTTCGACGCGCGCGACGATCGAGAAGTCGTCGTCCTGCTGGCTGTCCTTGCCGGCCGCGATCTTGCCGCAGAACTCCGCGACGTCGGCGAGCGGCTGGCGCTCGCCGCCGATGAAGCTGTTCGTCTTCGGAAAGATCTTGTCCTCGATGCAGACGCCGGCGACGCCGCGCTGCTCGAGCTTGCGCACGAGCCGGCGCATGTTGTTGAAGTTGCCGTAGCCGGTGTCGCCGTCGAGCAGGATCGGGATGCTGGTGACGTCCGACATGAACTCCAGCACGTCGACGACCTGAGTCCAGCTCGCTTCGTTGTTGTCGCGCACGCCGAACTGCGCGGAGATCGCGAGCCCGCTGGCCCAGATCCCCTTGAAGCCCGCCTCCTCGACGATGCGCGCGCTGAGGCCGTTGTGGGCCTCGAGGATGAATTCGAGCTCGGGAGACTGCAGCATGCGCCGCAGCTGCGTGGTCTTGCGCACGGGGGCGCCGGTGGCCGGCTCAGTCATGCGCGATCCGCGGCAGGATGTCGTCGCGCGCGCGGCGCAGGTCGTCGGGAAAGTCGATTTCGATCCATGGCGTGCCCGTGATGTCCTCGAAGGCGAGCGGCTGCGAGCGTTCCAGGACCATGTCCCGGATCGGTTCCTCGTAAGCCTCGCGTTCGCGTTGCTGTGCGATGTAGGCCTCGGTGCGCGCGGCGAGATCCGCCGCCGCGGCCGGGCTGAACTTGAAGAAGCCGACCGACTCGCCGGCGAAGTCGAAACTGATCGCGGGATCGGGGATCTTGCGGAACTCGACGATGCGGCCGTCGCGCACGCAGATCTTCACCGGCTCGTCGCCGGGCGGCAGATCGCGATCGAGCAGGAAGCAGTTCGGATGCCGGCTCTGCGCGAGTATGCGCAGGAGCCGCGGCGCGTAGAGCACGTCCGCGTCCATCACCAGCACCTCGTCGCCGCGCGTCAGCGCGTCGCGGACCGTCCACAGGCTGCGCACGCTGCCTTCGCGGAACAGCGGATTGTGGCCGGTCGCGGTCGGGATCCGGGCGTGACGGGCGATCTCTTCCTCGATGGCTTCACGGCGATAACCGACGCAGACGGTGAGCCGCGCGATGCCGATCTGCGCGAGCGCGTCGAGGTGACGCGCGAGCAGCGAGCGTCCACCGAACTCGAGCAGCGACTTCGGCCGATCGCCGCCGACTGCGCCGAGCCGGTTGCCGACGCCGGCCGCGAGGATCACCGCGTCCATCGAGACGATCCGCGATCAGTGCGCACGCGCCTTGAACACCTGCTTGAAGCCGAAGTACGCGATGGCGTCCTTCATGTTCGACACGAAGCGCCGGAACGGATGCATCGCCGTGCTCGTCACGTATTCGAGCGTCAGCACGACGCGCCGTTCGCCGGCCGCGAGCGGCGTCACGCGATGCCACAGCCTGTCGCCGTTGAAGACCACCAGCATGCCGGGCTTCAGGCTGACGCTGATCAGCCGCGACTCGCGGTTCGGATCGTCCTTGTACAGCTCGTACTCGAGCTTGCAGCTCGACTCGTCGACGAGGCCGAACAGGATCGTGTAGCGGCTGCCGCGATAGTACGAGGTGTCGTAGTGCCAGCCGATGTGATCACCGGCCTCGGTGTAGTAGTAGAGCGCGTAGGTGTGCGCATCGTCCGCCGGGCAGTGCATCAGCTTCTCGCCGGTGAGCTGGGCGAGGAACTGCAGCAGGGCCGGCATGCGGTAGAGCTCGGGGAACGCGGGCGCGGTGTCGTCCAGCGTGAAACGGCTGACGCTGCCGCCCTTCTTGTGCTTGGGGATGAAGTTGCGGTGGACGCGGGGCTCGAGCGCCGGCAGCGCCGCCAGCAGCTGCTGCAGGCATTCCGCCGGCAGGAAATCCTCGACCGCGATCACTTCGTTCTGTTCGACGAACTGGCGCCGCAGCGCCGCCACGTCCGTTTTTTCGAGAGCGGCGGCGAAGGCCGCCGTCGGGAATACCTGATGTCGCTCGTTCATGAGATGCACCGATGCGCGCCTGTCGGCACGCCGACTGGGGTTGATCGAACCCGTCGGCGCAGCCGCCGTTCCCAATGCGGACGCTGCGCTGGATTTTTCTGGGCAGCCTCGATGGGCCGCTGCGACGGAAGGTTTCGGCGGGCGCAGATTAGCGCCCTGCCGTAGTGCGGGCAAGCCGACGGCCGGCGTGCGACAGGAGCCGCGACCGGAAAGCCTGTAGTATCCCGGCCTCGTCACGCCCACCGCTCACCGCCCCGGCCCGCCACGGATGAAACTCGCGAAATTCCTGTTCCTGCTGCTCGGTCTCGGCCTGCTCGGCCTGCTGCTGCAGCGGAGCGAGCTCGACGCCGTGCTGAGCGCCGTGCGCAGCCTCGGCTGGGCCGGGCTGCTCGCGATCGTCGCGCTGTACGCGGCGAACTACGTGACGGACGTCTGGAGCTGGCAGCTGACCTTGCCGCGTGCCGGACGGGGTGTCGGCTGGACTGCGCGCCTGTATGCGATACGCATGATCGGCGAGGCCTACAACAACATCACGCCGATGGCCTCCGTCGGCGGCGAGCCCGTCAAGGCCTGGCTGCTGAAGCGGCGGCACGGCGTGTCCTGGCGCGACAGCGGCGCCGCGCTGGTGCTGGTCAAGACCACCAACATGGTCGGGCTCTTCGTGTTCGTCGCCGTCGGCTGCCTGCTCGTGATGGCGCGCGAGGAGCTGTCGACGACGCACAAGGCGCTGGCCGGCGCGAGCCTCGCACTGCTCACGCTCTTCCTCGTCGTGTTCTTCCTGATGCAGCACTGGAAGCTGTCGACCTTCACGGCGACGCGCCTCGGCCGCACGCGGCTGGGCGCGAAGCTGTCCGGCGCGCTGCTCGCGCTGCAGGATCTCGATCTGATCTTCGCCCGCTACTACGCCGAGCACCGGCGCGAGCTGCTGCTGTCGACGCTCGCCGGCCTCGCGAACTGGATCATCGGGGTCGCCGAAATCTGGCTCGTCTGCCAGCTCATCGGCCACCCGATCGGCTGGACCGACGCGTGGATCGTCGAGTCGATGACGCAGCTCGTGCGCACCGTGACCTTCTTCATCCCGGCGGCGCTAGGCAGCCAGGACGGTGCGCTGATGCTGACGACGGGCATCCTCACGGGCCAGCCGGCGCTCGGCCTGTCGATTGCCCTGGTACGGCGTGCGCGGGAGCTGATCTGGATCGCGCTCAGCCTCGGCCTCGCGTCGCTGTGGTCGGTGTCGCGCGCGGACGTCGGTATCGAGCTGGACGAGACGGGCGACGGCACGCCCGCGCGCTGACGGTGTTCAGGGGGACGCGTCGCGGAACCACGCGACCGCGTCGGCGATCGCCTCGGTGGCCGGCCGTGCCGTGTAGCCGAGCTCGCGGCGGGCGCGCGAGGAATCGAAGAACATCCATTTGCGCGACATCTTGAGCCCGTCGACGGTGACCTGCGGCTCGGCGCCGTGCGTGAGCCAGGCCCAGGCCTCGGCGATGACCGCCACGGGATAGAGCGCCGGCCGCGGCAGGCGGATCGTCGGCGGCCGGCGGCCGACCAGGCGCGCGATCGCGGCGAGGATCTCGCGCAGCGCCATGTCCTCGCCGCCGAGGATGTAACGACGGCCGGGCGTGCCGAGATCGTGCGCGAGCAGATGACCGCGCGCGACGTCCTCGACGTGCACGAGGTTCAGGCCGGTGTCGACGTAGGCCGGAATGCGCCCGGCGGCGGCGTCGCGGATCATGCGCCCGGTCGGCGTCGGCTTGACGTCGTGCGGGCCGATCGGCGTCGATGGATTCACGATCACGGCCGGCAGGCCCTCGTGCGCGACCAGCTCGTCGACGACGCGCTCGGCGAGGAACTTCGAGCGCTTGTAGTGCCCGATCATGTCCGCGACGGTGACGGGACTGTCCTCGTTCGCCGGGCTGCCGTCCCGGTGCAGGCCCAGCGTCGCCACCGAGCTCGTGTAGACGACGCGCGGGATGCCGGCCGCTAGCGCGGCGCGCATCAGGTGGCGCGTGCCGTCGACGTTGCTGGCATAGAGCTCGCGCGGATCGCGCGTCCACAGCCGGTCAGCGGCGGCGTCGTGGTAGAGGGCCCGGCAGCCGCGGCAGGCCGCCGCGTGCGTCGCCGGTACACGCAGATCGCCTTCGACGAGCTCGACGTCCAGCGCCCGTACGTTGCGGCGATCGCTCGCCGGCCGCAGCAGCACGCGCACCGCTTCGCCGCGCGCCAACAGCTGGCGCACGACGGCGCTGCCGACGAAGCCCGAGGCCCCCGTGACGAGCGTCGTCATGCGTCGCGCGAACGGCGTTCGATCGCGACGTACTGCACGAGCACGATCAGGAAGGCGAGCGGCGCGCCGATCGCCGCGGCGTGCAGGAAGCCCTGCAGGCCACCGAGCAGCGTGACCAGCGGCACGAGGTACAGCACGTCTTCCGCTTCGAAGCCTCTGAAGCGCGGCTGCCGGGTCGCGATCTTGCCGTGGCGGTTCTCGATGAGATTGCGCAGATGGAAGATGCCGGCGACGGCGAGACCCGCGAGGCCGCCCATCCACGCCGCGCGCTCGCCGAGCGCGTCGACGAGGCCGATGCCGATGCCGAGGAACATGCCGACGGTGACGAGCGCGTCCGAGGCGAGATCGAAGTAGTGGCCGAAACGGCTGGTCTTGCCGCTCATGCGCGCGAGCTCGCCGTCGGTGTGATCGAGGAAGTTCGACAGGATCACCAGCAGCGCGGCGGCGACGGGGTGATCGCCGAGACCGAACATCACGGCGCCCGCGATGCCGACGACGAAGCGCACGAAGGTGAGATGGTTCGGCGTGATGGGCGTCTCGATCAGCGGGGTGACGAGCCAGGCCGCGAGGCGCGCGTCGTAGGGCTTGGTGGACGAAGCGTTCATGCGGAGCCGGGCATCGAAGTCGGTGTCGCGGCGGACAGCAGGCGCGCTGCCTCGCGCAGCGCACGCAGCGCGGCGTTGAAGTGGCCGGCCAGGCGCACGACACCGGTGACTTCCCAGGGCCGGCGTGCGAGCGCCGCGAGCAGGCGCAGGATCTGCGTGCCGCCGTCGACATCGAAGCCCGCCATCACGCAGCGGGGCAGATCGCAATCGACGGGATCGACGATGCTGCGCACGGCGAGAAAGGGCAGCTGCGCAGTCGCCGCGCTCGCGGCGACCGCTGCGGATTCCATGTCGACGGCGCTGCAGCCGCTGTCGCGGGCGAGCAGCTGCTTCGCGCGCAGATGGCTCGCCGGACGTTCGACCGTCAGGCAGCGCGCGCGCTGCGGCGAAAGCGGCGCGAGCGCGCGCGCGGCGAGCGCGAGCCACGCGGGATCGCTCGCATATTCATTGCCGCGCGCATCGCGCAACGCTTCTCCGAGCAGCAGGCGTCCGGCGGGCAGGTCCGCGACCAGCGCACCGGAAGTGCCCCAGCTCAGCAGCGCGCCGACGCCGCCCTCGATCAACGC
Source organism: Gammaproteobacteria bacterium (assembly GCA_050248455.1). Classification (GTDB taxonomy): domain Bacteria; phylum Pseudomonadota; class Gammaproteobacteria. Next base: position 7,410 of record JBFWSI010000149.1, read on the forward strand.
GCGCGCGCCGGCTTCGGCGCGGCGCGGACCGGGCCCGACGATCGCGACGTCGACGTCCGGGCCGGTGGCGCGCGCGAAGGTGTTGGCCTCGGCGGGCAGCGCGATCACCACGCCGATGCGGCGCGCGTCTGCGGTGCGCAGGGGATGGGCGAGCATTCAGGCCCCGTGCCGCGCTTCCATGCCTTCGATGTAGGTCGGCCCGGTCGGCGTGACGCGGTCCTGCGGCAGGCCGGTCGAGGCGAGGGCGAACAGCGCGCGCAGCGCGCTGTCGCTGCCGGCGGCGAGCGTCGTCGAGGCAATCGTGAGCTTGACGCTGCGCCGGGAGATCTTGACGTCCTGGCCCGAGCGGAAATGCGGTTGCGCGTCGATGCGTCGCAAGGTGAGGACCGCCATGCCGAGCGCCCACAGGCAGAACTTGCGGATGCCGCGCTCGCGCGCCGGAATCATCAGCGTGTATTCGAGCGCATTGCGCAGATGCCCATGAGCGATGCCGATGAGGCCCCTCAGGCCCTCGGCGAAGGCCTCGCCGCCCTCGCCGGCCGCGAGCGTCGAGAGGCGGATGCCGCGCGCTTCGAAGGCGGAGCGCGGCAGCCAGCACGCACCGCGGGCGCGGTCCTCCCAGATGCCCTTCAGGATGTTCGTCATCTGCAGTCCCTGGCCGAAGGAGATGCCGAGCTTCATCAGGCGTTCGCGCTGCGGCTCGAGCTCCGGACAGTGATGGCAGAAGAGGGCGGTGAGCATTTCGCCGACGACGCCGGCGACGTAATAGCAGTAACGATC
>JBFWSI010000150.1:0-8148 GCA_050248455.1 Gammaproteobacteria bacterium
TGTGAAGCGACGCAGCTCGGCGTCATCCTGTTTCCGGTGCCGCTGTGGAACTTTGAGCGCGTACACCCTTCGTCCGGCTTCGGCCCCGATCTGATCGCGCGTCTGCTCGACGACTGTCCCAACATCGTGGCGATCAAGGCCGAAGGCGGCATGCCTAGCGTAGGCGGCTTCGTCGACGTCTATCGCCGCTTCAACGACCGCGTGAACGTGATCGAGCCGATCGAAAGCAACGGTATCCCGATGGCGACGCTGGTGGAGATGCCGTTCATGGGCACCAGCAACTACGAGTACTACGGCGCAGAGATCCCGGCGATCTTCGCGCTCGTCCAACAGGGTCGGCACGACGAGGCGATGGCGCGCTACTGGGCGCTCCATCATGCGCGACAGGCCAACGGGGCCGCGATGGCGGTGCTCGCTGGCAGCAATTTTCTGCATCGCATGCTGTGGAAATACCAAGGCTGGCTACAGGGCTTCAACGGCGGACCGCTGCGCGCGCCGACGATGCGCTTGACCGATCGTCAAATGAAGGCGCTGCGCGGCGGGTTGCTCGCCGCCGGGCTGCCGTGCACGGACGACGAGGACGCCGCGTTCTTCGTCGGCCGGCATCCTTGCTGAGCTCGCCCACGTGCCGCTAATCCTCGATCCTGCCGCGGTGAAGGCCGCGACCGACATGCGCTGCATGATCGATTTTATTGATGAAGGCCTGCGCGAGCAGGCGCAGGGCCACGTCGCGGTGCCGCCCCGCATGAACCTCGAGACGAGCAACGGCTTCTTCCGCGTGATGCCGGCGGTGATGCGTCGACGCGGGCTGATGGGCTTCAAGATCTTCAACGGCTCGGTGCAGCACGGTGTGCGCTATCTCGTTGGACTTTACGACGAGAAGAGCGGGGAACTCCTTGCATTGATGGACGCCGCTTGGCTGACCGGCGCGCGCACGGGCGCGACGACAGGGGTCGCTACACGTTATCAGGCGCGGGAGGACAGCCAGCGTGTCGGCGTGATCGGCTCCGGACTCGAGGCGCGGACGAACCTGGAGGCCGTTTGCGCCGTGCGTCCAATTCGCACGGCGCGCGTGTTCTCGCCGACCGCCGCGAATCGAGAGCGCTTTGCGCAGGAGATGTCCGTCAAGCTCGATATCGAGATTGAGGCGGTCACTGGCCCGGAACGGGCCGTGCGCGGCGCCGACATCGTCGTGATCGCGACCAACACGACGAAGCAGGACAACGCTTTCGCTTATCGTGGCGAGTGGATGGAGCGCGGGCAGCACGTGAACTCGATCGGATCGACCGGTGGCAAGCTGCGAGAGATCGATCCCGCGACCTTTGCCAACGCGGAGTTGGTGGTCGTCGATTCCCTGCACCAAGTCGAGGAAGAGTGCGGTGACGTACTCGAGACCATTGCGCGCGGCCTGTGGCGGCGCGAAAAAATCAGCGAGCTCACGGCGCTGGTCACGCGTACGGTTCCGGGTCGTAGGCGCGAGGATGAGATCACGCTGTTCAAGTCCGTCGGCACCGGCTTGCAGGACGTCGTCGCCGCCTTCGCCGTCTATGAGCAGGCGCGGCGCCTCGGTCTCGGCCACGAGGTCGCGGACTTTCTCGAGCACAAACACTTCTGAACGGTCACGGGTGTTTCAGGCAGGGCCTTCGGCGGAGAAGTATCGTCATCCGTGGCCTGTAGCAGGGAGAATTGGGCCGTCGCCAGGGCCGCCATTGCTGCTCCAGCAATCGCACTTGGCCTGTTTCTTGGCCGGAGCCGAAAATCTCCGTCGGACATCCGCGCACGTGGGAAACTCATTGTCTAGCCGGCGGGCGCCGGCGCCGAGCGCTGTTTATCCTGAAGGTCTCTTCGCGGCCCGCTCCTTGCGATGGGCGTGCGGCAGAGGCAGCCAGGCAATGTTGACCTTCCGGGTGTCACGTCGCCGTTCGGCACGGACATCGTCCGCTCCTGACGCGTCGGAGACCGTGACTGAGAAGAACTCGGTGAGTGCGGCATGTGCATGGGGTTCCGCGCGCCGACGCTGACGGGACACCAGGTTGACGTCGAAGCCACGTCCGAACGCGACAAGCGCGAACGCGAGGTCGGGCTCGTGCAGGTCTTAAGCACCGACATCCTTCACTCGGCGAGGCGAGATGGCATCAGCGGACCGGTGCGAGGCGTCATGCATGGTATCGACCTAGTCCAAGTGGACGCCGTCTTCGATTCACCAAGGCTAACCGCCAGACGCCGTGACCGGACGCCCATCAATGTAGCGGAGTGCATCGACGACTAACGAAAAAGCCGTAGAGGGCTGCCGGCGGCTAGGGTAGTACAAATAGTATCCCGCGAATGGCGTGCGCCAGTCCTCCAACACACGCACCAAGCGACCTTCGTCGATGTGTGGCGCAAACTCGTCCTCGGGCAGGTACGCGATGCCCAGCCCCAGCGCGGGCGCCTCTTCATTGCGGCGCTGGATATCCCGCACGGCCATGGGGCGATCTTCGCAGTGAACTCGGACGGATCCGGCCTGCAGGCGATCATTCCGTCCGTGGCGGGCTACATGCCCAACGATCTGGTGTTCGGGGCGGCGGCTTCGACTTCACGGACTTCAAGGGCACTGCGACCGAGCCCGAGGGCGGGGTGTACTACGTCTCGCCGGACTTCGCGACGAGCACGCCCGTGCTGCCGCACCTGGCGATGGCCAACGGCGCAACGCTCAGTCCCGATGGCAAGTCACTGTGGGCGACGGAGTTCGGCCGCAATCTCCTGCACCGGATCGAGCTGGCCGACGCGATCGCTCTCACGCCCATCGGCTCGGCCATCGCCTACCAGTTCGTCGGCCCGGCACCGGACTCGATGCGCACCGATGCCGACGGCAACGTGTACGTAGCGATGTGCGGGCAAGGTCGCGTGCTGGCGTTCAACGGAAACGGCATTCCCATCGGACAGGTGCTGCTGCCGGATCGCGAGCAGGGACACAACCTGCAATCGACCAGCTTGGCCCTCCATCCCGCCAGGAATGGTCTCTACGTGGTCACCAGCGACGCGGGCCGCGGGCAGGGCGCGACGGTGTTCCGCGCCCGAGTGTTCAGCAAGGGGCTGCCGGCCGCTTCATCCCAATGATTCGCTTCGCCAACGACAAGGTGTCGAATGCCGCGCAGGGATGGGCGGCCTGATTGGAAGCGTTCCCCATGTCCAACGCACGAAGGCGCACCGATCGGAAGCCTCGCGTGTTCATCACCGGCTCCGCCGACGGGCTGGGCCATGCGGCGGCCAAGACGCTACTCGCCGACGGCCATGAAGTCCTCGTGCATGTCCGTTCCCAGGCCCGGCTGCCCGCCGTGAGAGCGCTTGTCGACCAGGGCGCCATCGCCACGGTCGGCGATCTTTCGGCGCCCGTGCAAATCCGCGATCTCGCTGACCAGGTCAATGCGATCGGCCGGATGGATGCCGTCATCCACAATGCGGGGAGCGTCTCCGGCGCGCAATTGCTGGTCGTCAACGTCGTTGCGCCGTATCTGCTCACGGCGCTGATTAAGCGCCCCCGGCGCCTGATCTACCTGAGCAGCAGCATGCACAGGGGCGGGCGCACCAGCCTGGCCGGCATGGACTGGTCTGGCCGCACGTCCACGGGCAGCTACTCGGACAGCAAACTGTTCGTCACCACCTTGGCCGCGACCGTCGCACGGCTGTGGCCCGACGTATTGAGCAATGCCGTCGACCCGGGCTGGGTGGCGACCAAGATGGGCGGTCCGAATGCGCCGGACGACCTGCGGCTGGGACATCTGACCCAGGAGTGGCTCGCCACCAGCGACGACCCAGAGGCGCTGAGCAGTGGCGGGTACTGGCATCACCAACGGCGTGAGAAGCCGCATCCGGCCGTCGACGACATCCAGTTCCAGACTCTGCTGTTGACCGAGCTCGCACGCGCCACCGGCACGACGCTGGCGTGAGCGCCTCAGCGGGACTTCTCGTCGTCCACCAAATCGAGCTTCACTGGAGAATCGAGTATGAATCCGATCTATGACTTCAAGGGCCAGGTGGCCCTGATAACCGGCGCCGCGATGGGCATGGGCCTCGCGACCGCGCGCGCCTTCGCGCAAAGTGGCGCATCCGTGGTCCTGGCCGACCGAGACGGCAAGCGTGTTGCCAGCGAAGCGGCCAAGATCGTCGAGGAAGGCGGCATCGCCATCGGCGTGGCCTGCGACGTCAGCGACGAGGCGCGAGTTGCCGCCCTGGTCGGGCGGACGGTCGCCGAATATGGCCGGCTCGACATGGCGTTCAACAACGCAGGCGTCATGGCCAGGATCGCGTCGACCGCCGACGCCACCAGCGAGGAATTCGACCGCGTGATCGGGATCAACCTGCGCGGCGCGTGGAGTTGCATGAAGTACGAATTGCAGCGGATGCAGCGCCAGGGCAGCGGCACCATCGTCAACAATGCCTCGGTCGGTGCGTTGACCGGCAATCCCGGTATCGGCGCCTACATCGCTTCCAAGCATGGCGTCGTCGGTCTCACCCGAACGGCCGGCCTGGAGTACGTCAAGCAGGGCATTCGTGTGAACGCGGTGAACCCCGGCACGATCGACACGCAAATCGCCCGCGATGTCGTCGGTGGCAGCGAGCAGGCCTTCGCCGAGCTCGAAAAAGGCGCGCCCATCGGCCGCGCCGGCCGGCCCGAGGAAATCGCTGCAGCGGCGTTGTGGCTTTGCAGTCCAGGCGCCAGCTATGTCGTCGGCGAGGCGCTCACCGTGGACGGCGGGTCGACGGTGCAATGACCGCGCCACGATACCGCGGGCCGGGCGGTGGAGGCTACGTGGCGCATTGAATCTCGGTAAAGCCCCGTCACGGATGGCCCGAACCTGCAACATGCGCCGGCTTTGATTCACGTATCCGGCGTGGCGGCAGGTGGCGCTACTTCAGTGGACTTTCCCGGATTTCCGTGGTATGCCGGAATGGAGCGGGTGATGGGTGTCGAACCCACGCTCTCAGCTTGGGAAGCTGATGTTCTACCGTTGAACTACACCCGCAGCGTGCCGGCATTCTAGACAATGCCCCCGGCGGCCTGCCAGCGCCGCATCGCGGCGCGGCGATCGTCGTGCTTATAATGGCCGCATTCCGGGCCCGCGTGCCGCACCGGTCCACGCGCAACGAGTCGACGAGTGAACCGCGCATGACTGCCGTCACGCCCAGCATCGTAGTCGTCGACGACAGCGCGGCCGTGCGCGTGTTCTTCGAGCGCATCGTGTCCGGGCTCGGCGTCGAGCTGCGCACGTTCGCGTCGGCCGCGGAGGCCATGAGCTTCCTCGAGCATCGACGGCCCGATCTGCTCTTCCTCGACATCATCATGCCGGACAAGGACGGGCTGACCTTCCTGCAGGAACTGCGGCGCATGCCCTTGCACGAAACGACGCCGACCATCGTGATTTCATCCAAGGACTATGCGCAGGATCGAGCGACCGCGAAGGCGCTCGGGGTCGTCGAATACATGCCGAAACCGATGACGAGCAAGGCGCTGCAGCAGGCGATCCTGCGCCACGCCGTGTCGCCGGGATCGACGGCCGGCACGCCATGAGTCGCCCCTACCTGCGCTTCTGGGGCGTGCGCGGCTCCTACGCCGCGCCGCATCGCTCGCACCTCGGCGTCGGCGGCAACACCTCCTGCGTCGAGATCCGGGCCGGTGACCACCTGCTCGTGTGCGACGGCGGCACGGGCATCATTCCGCTCGGCGAAAGCCTGCAGGCCGGCAGCCTGCGCGAGATGCTCGTCGTCTTCACGCACTATCACTGGGATCACATCTGCGGGCTGCCGTTCTTTCCGCCGGCCTTCCAGCCCGACTGGACGATCCGCTTCTTCGGCCCCGGCGAATCCGCTGCCGACGTCGAACGACGCCTGTCGAACCAGATGAAGGCGCCGTATTTCCCGGTCGAGATCGAAATCTGGCTCGCACACATCGAGTACCTCGCGCCGCGCGACGGCGGCTTCGTCTACGGCCCGATGCAGATCCGCTATCACCATGCGCATCACCCCGGCGTCACCTACGGCTACCGCGTGACGATCGACGGCAGGAGCGTCGTGTACATGTCGGACAACGAAGTGTGCTTCCTGAAATCCTCGCTCGCCCGCCGCGCCGAGGAATTCGACCCCGAGGAGCGTGCGCTGCATGCGCGCATCGAACTGGAGGAGCGCCGGCGCGAGCTCGCCGCCGTGCGCGGCGCCGACATCCTCATCCACGACGCCCAGTACGCGCCCGCGGACTACGCGCGCAAGCGCGGCTGGGGGCATTCCTGCTACGTCGACGCGGTAAATTTCGCGATCGATGCCGAGGTCAAGGCGCTTTATCTCTTTCATCACGATCCGACCTACGACGATGCGCGCATCGACGAGATCCACCGCGACTGCGAGCGCATCGTCGCCGAGCGCGGCGCGACGCTGGCCTGCGTCGTCGCGCGCGAAGGCCTCGTCGTCGAGCTCTGAACGTGCGCATCCTGGTCAACGGCAGCGCGCAGGAAGTGGCCGACGGCTCCAGGCTCGGCGAGCTGCTCGCGCTGCTCGAGCTTCGTGGCAGAATCGCGGTCGAAGTGAACGGCGAACTGGTGCCCCGCAGCGCCCACGCGACACAGGCCCTCGTCGAGGGCGACCGCGTCGAGATCGTGCAGGCGATCGGCGGCGGCGAGGCCGTCCCCAACCCAGGCGCGGCGAGCCCGTTCGTCGCCGGCGCCGCAACGCATTCCGGTACATCGACATGAACACCGAACACACCGACGACGCGCTCGTCATCGCCGGCCGCCGCTATGCCTCGCGGCTCCTGGTCGGCACCGGCAAGTACAAGGATCTCGACGAAACCGGCCGCGCGATACAAGCGAGCGGGGCCGAGATCGTGACCGTCGCCGTCCGCCGCACCAACCTGGGCCAGAAGCCCGGCGAGCCGAATCTCCTCGACGTCATCGATCCCGCGCGCTACACCATCCTGCCGAACACGGCCGGCTGCTACGACGCGGAGACCGCCGTGCGCACCTGCCGGCTCGCGCGCGATCTGCTCGACGATCACCGGCTCGTGAAGCTCGAGGTGCTGGGCGATCAGCGCACGCTTTATCCGAACGTGATCGAAACCTTGAAGGCCGCGGAGACGCTGGTCGCCGAGGGCTTCGAGGTGATGGTCTACACCACCGACGATCCGATCCTCGCGCGCCGGCTCGAGGCGCTCGGCTGCGTCGCCGTCATGCCGCTCGCCGCGCCGATCGGCTCCGGGCTCGGCATCCAGAACCGCTACACGCTGCGCGAGATCATCGAACAGGCGAAGGTGCCGATCATCGTCGATGCCGGTGTCGGCACGGCCTCGGATGCCGCGATCGCGATGGAGCTCGGCTGCGACGCGGTGCTGATGAACACCGCGATCGCGGAGGCGCAGGATCCCGTGATGATGGCGACGGCGATGCGCCACGCGATCGTCGCCGGCCGCCTCGCGTTCCGGGCGGGTCGCATGCCGCGCCGGACGCACGCCTCCGCGTCCTCGCCGGTCGACGGTCGTTTCCACGTCTGATTCCGCGGCGCCCGTGAACGACACGCACTCGACGCCGCGCGCCCCGCGCGCGGTGCGCAGCTTCGTGCGGCGCGAAGGCCGCATGACGACGTCCCAGCGCCGCGCGCTGGAGGCGCTTGCCGACACTTACCGCTGGCCGCTCGAACCGCGAGCGCCCGCGACGATCACGGGTCGCTGCGCGCCGCTGTGGCTCGAGGTCGGCTGCGGCGACGGCGAGAACGTGCTTGCCGCGGCGCGCGCGCATCCGGCGCGCGACCATCTCGCCTGCGAAGTGCATGGACCCGGCGTCGGTCATCTCCTGAACGGCATCGCGCAGGCGGGACTCACGAATCTGCGCGTCGCGCGCTGCGACGTCTTCGATCTGCTGAAGACGCTGCCCGCCGAGTCGCTCGCGGCCGTGTCGGTGTTCTTTCCGGATCCGTGGCCGAAGAAGCGTCACCACAAGCGACGCCTGCTGCAGGCGTCGTTCTTCACCGAGCTCGCGCGCGTGCTCGCGCGCAACGGGCGGCTGTACGTCGCGACCGACTGGTCGGACTCCGCGGAAGAGATCGCCGCGCTGGTCGAGACGCTGCCCGCCTGGTGCAACCTCGCCGGTCCCGGACGCCGCGCGCCGCGCCTCAAGACGCGCG
>JBFWSI010000151.1:0-8130 GCA_050248455.1 Gammaproteobacteria bacterium
CCCAACCGCCCTCCGAGTTCTCCGTGGCGCGCGCAGCGCAATTTCAACGACATTTCAAGCTGGCACGGCATCAAAGCGCGTTCAACGGGATCTTCAGATAGCGCGTGCCGTTCGCTTCCGGCGGCGGAAAGGCGCCGGCGCGGATGTTGACCTGGATCGCGGGCAGGATCAGCACGGGCATCTCCAGCGTCGCATCGCGCTTCGTGCGCATGTCGACGAAGGCCTCCTCCGACACGCCGTCGTGCACATGGATGTTCGCTTCGCGCTGCGCGGCGACCGTCGTCTGCCACTGCACCTCGCGGCCGGCCGGCGGATAGTCGTGACAGACGAAGATGCGCGTGTCGGCCGGATGGTCGAGCAGCTTGCGCATCGACTTGTAGAGCGTGCGGGCATCGCCGCCGGGAAAGTCGCAGCGCGCGGTGCCGACGTCCGGCATGAACATCGTATCGCCGACGAACAGCGCGTCACCGATCCTGTAGGCGATGCAGGCCGGCGTGTGCCCCGGCACCGCGAGGACCTCGCCGACGAGGCGACCGATCTCGAAGCGCTCGCCGTCGGCGAACAGGCGATCGAACTGGCTGCCGTCGGTGGCGAGCGCGGGCTCGAGGTTGAACACCTGCTTGAAAGTCTCCTGCACGCGCGTGATCTGGGCGCCGATCCCGATCCGGCCGCCGAGTTTGTCGCGCAGGTACTGCGAGGCCGACATGTGATCGGCGTGGGCGTGGGTCTCGAGGATCCAGGCGATGTCGAGCTTCTGTTCCTGCACGAAGGCGATCACCTGGTCGGCCGAGGCGGTCTTCGTGCGGCCCGACTTCGGGTCGTAGTCGAGCACCGAATCGATGATGGCCGCCGTGCCGCCCGGCGCATCGTAGACCACGTAGCTCAGGGTCCAGGTCGTCTTGTCGAAGAAATGTTTCACCTGCGGATTCATCGTGGGCTCCTCGCTTGTCTCACGTTCAAGCATAATATATTATATAAAAAAATATACTATTAGATGACGTGGATCAGCGTGGAGCTGACGAGGGACGATGCCGGATACGAGCGCACTGGACACCCGCAAGATGCGCCGCGCCGCTGCGAAGGCGACGGGGCTCCTGCGCCTGCTCGCGAACGAGGATCGCCTGCTGCTGCTGTGCCAGCTGACGCAGGGCGAGCGCTGCGTCTCCGAGCTCGAGGAGCTGCTCGACATCCGGCAGCCGACGCTCTCGCAGCAGTTGGGCGTGCTGCGCACCGAAGGCGTGGTCGCGACGCGCCGTGAAGGCAAGAACATCTACTACCGCATCGCGGACGATCGCGTGGAGCAGGTGCTGGATCTGCTCTACCGGATCTACTGCCGCTGAAGGAGCCGACGATGAGCATCGACTGGCAGCATTTCACTCCCTGGACCGCGCTAGGCGGCGGCGCGCTGATCGGCCTGGCCGCGGCGCTGTTCGTGCTGTTGAACGGCCGCATCGCCGGCATCAGCGGCGTGCTCGGCGGGTTGCTGGTGCCGCGCGCCGGCGACATCGCGTGGCGAGTGCTGTTCGTCGCCGGCCTGCTGCTGGCGCCGATCGTCTACGGTCTCGTCGCGACGCTGCCGGCGATGACGATCGCCGCGAGCTACCCGACGCTCGTCGTTGCCGGCCTGCTGGTCGGCATCGGCACGCGCTATGGCGCGGGCTGCACCAGCGGCCACGGCGTCTGCGGGCTGTCGCGCCTGTCGCCGCGCTCCCTGATCGCGACCTTGGCGTTCATGGCCGCCGGTTTCGCCACCGTCTTCGTCACGCGCCACCTGCTCGGCGCCTGAGGATCTTCCATGCTGAACCTCGCCTCGTTCGTGTGCGGACTGATTTTCGGCCTCGGCCTCATCGTCGCCGGCATGGCCAATCCGGCCAAGGTGCTCGCCTTCCTCGATCTCGCCGGTGACTGGGACCCGTCGCTCGCGCTCGTGATGGGCGGCGCGATCGCGGTCGCGAGCGGCGCCTTTGCGCTGGCCGGCCGCCGTGCGCGCTCGCTGCTCGGCGCGCCGATGCAGATCCCTGCGCGACGCGATCTCGATCCGCGCCTCGTGCTCGGCAGCCTCGCCTTCGGCGTCGGCTGGGGCCTTGCCGGCTTCTGCCCGGGTCCGGCGCTGGTCGCGCTGGGCGCCGGCCTGCCGCAGGCGCTGATCTTCGTCGCCGCGATGCTCGTCGGCATGCTCGGTTATGAAGTGATCAATCGCGCGTCGGCAGCGGCACCTCCGCGCGCGCAACACAGGAGCTCGTGATGGACCTGCAAGTCGAATCCCTCAACCCCGATTTCGCGACCTGCCCGCAGCTGCTGCCGGCGCAGCTCGCGAGCATCGCCGCAGCGGGATTCAGGAGCGTGATCAACAACCGGCCGGACGGCGAAGGCGGCGTGGAGCAACCGACCAGCGCCGAGATCGAGCGCGCCGCCGCGGCTGCCGGCTTGCGCTACGCCTACCTGCCCGTGATCCCGAGCGACATCACGCCGGACGAGATCGCGCGCATGGCGGCGCTGGTCGACGCCTTGCCGAAGCCGACGCTCGCGTTCTGCCGCTCGGGCGCGCGGGCTGCCAAGCTCTACCGGCTCGCCACCGGCGCGTGAGGCGGGCACCGGGCGGCGCGCGATGAGCCTGCGCGCGCGCCTCCTGCCGCCATGGGCCCCCGGCTACGGGCGCTCCCAGGCGCGACGCGATCTCGTCGCGGGCCTCGTCGTCGTCGTGATGCTGGTGCCGCAGAGCCTGGCCTATGCGCTGCTCGCGGGCCTGCCGGCGCAGGCAGGTCTCTACGCGAGCATCCTGCCGATCGTCGTCTACGCGGCCTTCGGCTCCTCGCGCACGCTCGCCGTCGGTCCCGTCGCCGTGCTGTCGCTGATGACGGCTTCGGCGCTCGCGCCGCTGGCCACGCCCGGCAGCCCCGAGTATGCGCGACTCGCACTGCTGCTCGCGGGCCTGTCGGGGGCGATCCTGTTCGCGCTCGGCGTGCTGCGTCTCGGCGTGGTCGCGAACCTGCTCAGCCATCCCGTGATCGCGGGGTTCGCGACGGGCTCGGCGCTGCTGATCATCGTCGGCCAGTTGCAGGCGCTGGCCGCGATTCCCGGCACGGGCCATACCGCGCTCGAGCTGATGCACGCGCTCGCGCTGAACGCGGCGGCCTTCAATCCGACCAGCCTCGCGCTGGGCTCGAGCGCGCTGGTGTTGCTCGTGCTCGCGAAGCGCTACGCGGCATCTTGCCTGCGCGCGCTCGGGCTCGGGCCGACGGCCGCGGATATCGGCATGCGGCTCGCGCCGGTCTTCGTCGTCGCCGCGGCGACGGTGCTGACCGCAGTGCTCGCGCTCGATCTGCGCGCCGGCGTGAAGGTGGTGGGCTCGATTCCGCAGGGTCTGCCCGCGCTGGCCTGGTCGCTGCCCGATGCCGCGAGCCTGCGCGCGCTGTTGCTGCCCGCCGCCGCGATCGCGCTGGTCGGCTTCGTCGAGAGCGTTTCCGTCGCGCAGTCGCTCGCCTTGAAGCGCCAGGAGCGCATCGACGCCAATCGTGAGCTGCTGGGTCTCGGTGCGGCGAACCTCGCCGCGGCCGCTGCCGGCGGCATGCCCGTGACGGGTGGCTTCTCGCGCACCGTCGTCAACGACGCGGCCGGGGCACAGTCGCCGCTCGCCGGCGTCGTCGCCGCCTTGACGATGCTCGGCGTGGTGACCACGATGAGCGGCGCCTTCGAGAAACTGCCGATCTGCGTGCTCGCCGCCACCATCATCGTGCCCACTTCGAGTCTCGTCGACCTCGCCGCCTTGCGCCGGGCCTGGCGCTATGCGCGCGCCGACGGGCTCGCCTTCGCCTTGACGGCGCTCGGCGTCGTCGCCGCCGGCGTCGAGGTCGGCATCGCGCTGGGGCTCCTGCTGTCGCTGACCACGGTCGTATGGCAGGCGAGTCGTCCGCACATCGCAATCGTCGGCCGCGTGCCGGGCACCGAGCAGTTCAGGAACGTCAATCGCGTCGCCGTCGAGACGCTGCCGCACGTGCTCGCGCTGCGCGTCGACGAAAATCTCTTCTTCGGCAACGTGCCGGCCGTCGAGGTCGAGCTGCAGCGCGCGCTCGTCGCGCGACCCGCGACCAGCGACGTGCTGCTCGTGATGTCTTCGGTCAGCGCGATCGACATGACGGCGCTGGAACGTCTCGAGGAATTGAACCGCACCCTCGCCGCGCGCGGCATGCGCCTGCACCTGTGCGACTTGAAAGGTCCCGTGCGCGATCGGTTGCGGCGTTCGCGCCTGTTCGAAGATCTGTCCGGCCGCGAGTTTCGCTTCGCGCACGAGGCCTTCGACGCGCTGGCTGCCGACGCGCGCAGCGCGATGCCGGCATGAATGCGGCGCGGCCCGTCGCGCTCGTCACCGGCGCCTCCGCCGGCCTCGGCGCCGCTTTCGCGAGAGCCTACGCCGCCCGCGGTCACGATCTGGTGCTGACGGCGCGGCGCGTCGAGCGGCTCGATGCGCTGGCTTCCGAGCTCGCCGCGCGTCACGCGGTGAACAGCCATGTGATGCCCGCCGATCTGTCCGTGCCCGGTGCCGCCGGCGCACTGTTCGACGCCGTCGCGGCGCGCGGCATCGGCGTCGACGTGCTGGTCAACAACGCGGGCTACGGCGTGCCCGGCAGTTATCTCGGGCGTCCATGGGCGGTCCACGCCGCGTTCCAGCAGGTGATGATCGAGAGCGTGGCGGAGTTGTGCTGGCGCGTGGTGCCTGGCATGCGCGCGCGCGGCGGCGGGCGCATCGTCAACGTCGCCTCGCTTGCCGGCCACATGCCGGGCAGCGCGGGGCACACGCTCTACGGGCCCGCCAAGGCGTGGATGATACGGTTCTCGGAATGCCTGCACGCCGAGCTCGCGCCCGAGGGCATCGTCGTCTGCGCGCTGTGTCCCGGCTTCACGTACACCGAGTTCCACGACGTCAACGGCATGCGGCCGCAGGTGTCGCGCCTGCCGCGCGTGCTGTGGATGACGGCCGAGGAGGTCGTGACCGAAGGGCTCGCGGCGGTCGATCGCGGCGAGGCCGTGCACATCGTCGGCAGACTCAACCGGCTCATCGCGGCCGCGGCGCGCTACCTGCCGCGGCGCCTGGTGCGCGCGGCCGTCGCGACGCGCGAGCGCGATTTCCGGCAGATCGATTGATGAGCGCCGCCGATCCCGCGATTGCACGCGACGTCGCCGTCCTGCTGCGCGGCGCGCGACGTCTCGCCTTCCTCACCGGCGCGGGGATTTCGGCCGAATCCGGCCTGCCGACCTATCGCGGCGTCGGCGGCCTGTACAACGAGATGACGATCGACGAGGGGCTGCCGATCGAGGAGATCCTGTCGGGCGAGACGTTCGCGCAGGATCCCGCGCTGACCTGGAAGTATCTGTTCGAGATCGAACGCGCCTGTCGCGGCGCGCAGCCGAACGCCGCGCACGCGATCATCGCGGCCTTCGAGCGGACGCACGAGGTCTGCGTGATCACGCAGAACGTCGACGGCTTTCACGTCGCGGCCGGCAGCCGGGACGTCATCGAGATCCACGGCCGGCTCAGTGAGCTGCGCTGCACGGCCTGTGGCGTGGTCTCGACGCAACGGAATTTCGACGCCCTCGATCTGCCGCCGCGTTGCGGCCGCTGCGGTGGCATCCTGCGGCCCGACGTCGTGCTGTTCGGTGAAATGCTGCCGCTGCGCGCCGTCGCGCGCTACGAGGCGGCGCTGCGCCGTGGCTTCGACGTCGTGTTCGCGATCGGCACCACGGCCGGTTTCCCCTACATCTACGAGCCCGTCGCAACGAGCGCGCGGGCCGGCATTCCGACGATCGAGATCAATCCCGATCGCACGCCCTTGTCCGCGCTGGTGTCTCATCGCTTCGCATGCGGCGCGGTCGCCGCCCTGCGCACGATCGTCGAGGCCGGTGTCTGAATCCCGGGCACCTCGATCGCGAGTGCTGAAGAAACGAGCAAAAAAGGCCGAAAAAAACGGCCCGAAATGCTTACAAACGCGAAAACTCGCTTTATATTAACGCCCGCACTCGCGGTCGATGCGCGTTTTCAGGCGATTTCCCGCGTGAAAACGTCAGGGGAAAACAGCGTCGAGCGCGAGTACGGTGTCATACGAGGCTGGAACTACGCTGGTGTACAGGACCCGGCCGCCGTCGGCGGTCACGTCGCTACAGAATCCAATCAGCCGCCGGACACAGGTGCGTGTTGTCTGAAACTTTCTGGGAGGACTTATGTCTCGAGCCAAACCCTCGATCAAAGAACGTGAAACGAAGAGCCAGATCCTGGCTGCCGTCGCCGAATCCACCGGCCTGAAGAAGAAGGAAGTGCAAGCGGTGCTGACGGCCATCCGCGATCACGCCATCCGTCATCTGAACGCACGCGGTTCGGGCGAAATGAGCGTGCCGGAACTCGGCGTCAAGCTGCGCCGCGTGAAGAAGGCCGCCCGCAAGGCCGGCATGGCGCGCAATCCGTTCACCGGCGAGATGGTCAAGGTGGACGCCCGCCCGGCCAGCGTGTCGGTGCGCGCGAGCGCGCTGAAGGCGCTGAAGGATGCGGTTGCAGGCTGATCGTCGCCGCTGAGCGGGTCGAGGACGGACCCGTTCGGCGATGTGCGAATCGGCTGCGCCAACGGGGTGCGTGCGCCAGCACGCGCCCCGTTTCATTTAGGGAAGCTCCGAGCAAGTCCATCCTGGACTGGTTCAGAGACGGTGAGTCCGGGGCAAGCCCGTACTCGCCTCCGCGAATCAAGTGCTTGCGCACTCGATTCGCGAGCGGGCCATTCATGGCTCGCGGAAACTTCGCTTTTGCAGCGTTTTCCCTGGCCAGCGCGCGTCGCGCCTCTTCTCGATTGACCGCGATCGACCTCGCCGCTACGCTTGCGGCGGATTTCGATCCGGTGCCGCCCCGCGAATGATGGAAAATCCTCGCGGCACGGCCCACTAGAACAGCCAGCGGTGCCCACGCGCTGCCCAGCGCAGGGATAATCGGGAAGCCGGTGCGTTTCCATCGCGAAACCAGTCCGGCGCTGCCCCCGCAACGGTAAGCGAAGCGGAGACCCTCCAGGCCACTGTGCAGCGATGCATGGGAAGGCGGGGATCCACGCGCGAGACGATGGTCTCGCGCCTCTCGCGAGCCCGGATACCGGCCGCAGGTCTTGCAAACCGAGTCGCGGAGGGTCGACTCAGGCGTGCATGACGCGGCGTCGGACGCTGCGCGGTGAACGACCTGTCCTCCTTCACGGCTCCTGCATGCCCGGGCTCGGGTGAGAGCGCGGGCAGGAGTGACCCATGCGTCCGTTCCATGCCTGTTCCCTCGTGCTCGCCGCGAGCTGCGCCGCCTCGTTTCAGATTCACGCCGAGGCGGCCACCGCGACGCGCTATCGCGAGGAAGTCCTCGTCACCGCGACGCGCACGCCGACCGCGCTCCGCAATGTCGGGGCGAGCGCCACCGTCATCACGCGTGAGGACATCGAGCGCCGCAACCCGGTATTCCTGAGCGATCTGCTGCGCGAGGTGCCCGGCTTCGCGGTCGGTCGCGCCGGCGGTGCCGGCAAGTTCACGCAGTTGCGCGTGCGCGGCGCGGAGGCCAATCACGTGCTGGTGCTGATCGACGGCATCGAGGCCAACGACGTCACGCGCTCCGACGAGTTCGATTTCGCCCACCTCTCGACCGACGACATCGAGCGCGTCGAAATCGTGCGCGGCCCGCAGAGCGCGCTGTGGGGCAGCGACGCGCTCGCCGGCGTCGTCAACATCATCACCCGCCGCGGCAGCGGCAAACCGCACGCAAACGCGACGATCGAGTACGGCTCCTTCGGCTCGAATCGCCTGAGCGGCGCGCTCGGCGCCGGCACCGAGACCTGGGACGGCAATCTCGCCCTCAGCTACATCGACAGCGGCGGCATCAACATCAGCGAACGCGGCGACGAGGACGACGGCTACCGCAACGGCACGCTGGACACGCGCCTCGGCTGGCAGGCCCTGCCGCAGCTCCGTTTCGAGCTGACGGGACGATTGAGCGACATCCGCACCGCGACCGATGGCGACGTCGGCTTCGGCGTACCGAGCGACACCGCGGGCGAGACGAACATCCTGCAGGCCTATGCGCAGGGGCGCGCCAAGCTCAGCACTTTCGACGGCCACTGG
>JBFWSI010000152.1:0-8115 GCA_050248455.1 Gammaproteobacteria bacterium
ACTGGCGGTTCGATAGCGTATCCCGTGTAGAAACCTCCCACGTCATGCCCGCGCCAGCGGGCATCCACGCACCCCCCCGGCGGCCAGCGCGAAATAGAAGAATCGCCCGGCGGAGAGCTCCTCGTCAGGCGTGGATTCCCGCTTGCGCGGGAATGACGGTAATCAACACGCACTGGAGCGTATTTGCGCTCAGCTATATGGCCACGGAGGGCACGGAGGAAGAAAAAGGATTGATGGGGGAGTCTCCGTCACGCCGGCGTCCATCGCGGCAGACGAACCACCAGGGCACAGGCCACGGTCTTCTCCGCGGCTGGATAGCTGAGCGCAAATACGCCCCATTGACCGTTCGATAGCGCATGCACAGGTAGACGCCTCTTCGTCATGCCCGCGCCAGCGGGCATCCACGCACTACCCCTACGTCCAGCGCAGAAGAAGAATCGCCTGACGGAGGACCGCCTCGTCAGGCGTGGATTCCCGCTGGCGCGGGAATGACGCGTAAACGAACACGCAGTGGCGCGTATTTGTGCTCAGCTATTTGGACGGGCATCGCATCCCATCCCGAGTTCCAAGCAAGGGATCAGCGCTCGATCACGCGCACCTGGGGCCCGACGGCGAAGGTCGGCATCGGCGAGCCGAGGTACCAGCGCTCGGCGTCCTCGTCGTACCACCAGTACTGCACGTCGCGCACGGCGCCCGCGACGTGGGTATCGATCTCGTAGTACTCGATCTGCGCGTGCACGCGCGCTTCGTTGCCGTCGTTGCTATCCATCTGTTCGCCGACGTCGTAGCCCGTCACCTTGAAGCGGCGGTAGGCATCGAAATCGGGCGGCGGCAGCGGCGCGTCCTTGCCCTTCAGGTATTGCGCCGCCTCCTCGAAGTAGCCCCAGCGGATGAGCTTGCGGTAAGTGTCGACCGCCGCGGTGAAGGCCTTGTCGCGACGTTCGGCGCCCGGGCCCTTCATCATCGAGCACCCGGCCAGCAGGCATCCCGTGAGCAGCAGCAGGCAGATCTTTCGCACCCCTTCCCCCTTTCGTTCGTCTTGCCGGTTCAACGCACGCGGCCGGCGCGGCGCAGCGCAACCAGCGCCGGCAGCGCGGCCGGCGTCAGCGGCGCCGCGTTCATCGCGCGCCACAGCGCGGCATAGGTTTCGTGTCGCAGCGGATGCATGTCGTCCGGCGCGACGTCGGCCAGCGGACCCAGCACGAAGGCCTGCTCGAGGATCTCCGGTCGCGGCAGCACGAGCCCGTCGGCGTCCAGCACGCGATCGTCGTAGCTCAGCAGATCGAGATCCAGCGTACGCGCCGAAAAGCGCGCCGCGCCGCGCACGCGGCCGCAGCGATCCTCGATTTCGCGCAGCCGCTGCGCGAGCGCCGGCGGCGACAAATCGGTGTCGAGACCGACGACCATGTTGAGGAAATCCTCACCCTCGAAACCGACCGCGGGCGTGCGGTAGGCGGGCGAGCAGACGAGCGTGCCGAAGTCGGCGGCGAGAAGCTCGAGCGCCGCGCCGACGTTGCGCTCGGGCGCGATATTGCTGCCGATACTGATCCAGGCGCGGCTCATCGGGCGCGGACGATCCTCACGCGACGCTGCGCGCGCGTTCGATGAGCACACCGACTTCGCGTACCTGGCGCACGGCCGATTTCTTGTTGATCCGGATGCGTGTCCAGTGCACTTCGAATTCGGTGAGCACGGCCTGCGCGATCGCTTCGGCGAGCGCCTCGACGAGCAGGAAGCCGCCCGTCTCGGCGAGCTGCACGATGCGCTTGGTGACGGCCTTGTAGTCGACGGTGTCCTCGATCGAGTCGCTCTGCGCGGCCTTGCGGATGTCCGTGGCGAGATCGACGTCGATCTCCAGCGTCTGCGCGAACTGGCGCTCCCAGTCCCAGATCCCGATCACGCAATCGACTTCGAGACCGTGCAGGAACACGGTGTCCATCGCGTGCGCAGGGCGCGCGTGCGGGGCAATGTCCGAGTGGTTCTTCGTCACCGGCGCTGCGGCCTCTCGCGATCCGATGCAATGACTGGCGCCGCAGTATACGTGCAATCCTTCATGCGCGGCGCCGTCCGAGGCGCGTCGCGCCGTTCCTTGATCCCGTCGATCGCATCGATTCCAATACCGCGATGATCATCGCACTGCTGTTCGCCGTCGCCGGCTATCTGCTCGGCTCCGTATCGTCCGCGATTCTCGTCTGTCGCATGCTCGGCAAGGCCGATCCGCGCAGCACGGGCTCCGGCAATCCCGGCGCGACCAACGTGCTGCGCACCCACGGCCGTGGACCTGCCGCGGCGACGCTCGCCGGCGACGTCGCGAAAGGTCTCCTGCCCGTCGCGCTCGCACAGGCCTGGGGTTTCTCGCCGCTGGTCGTCGCGCTGACGGGCCTCGGCGCCTTCCTCGGCCACCTGTTTCCGATCTTCTTCGACTTCCGCGGCGGCAAGGGCGTCGCGACCTGCATCGGCGTGCTGTTCGGCTTCTCGCCGTGGCTGGGGCTCGCGTTCTGCGCGGCCTGGATCGCCACCGCCTTCGTCACGCGCTACTCCTCGCTCGCCGCGCTGGTCGCGACCGCCGTGACGCCCTTCGCCGCCCTCGCCGGCGGCATGCCGGCGCCGATGGTCTTCGTCCTCGTGCTCATGGCCCTCGCCATCTTCCACCGCCACCGCGACAACATCGCGCGCCTGCGCGCCGGGACCGAAAGCCGGATCGGGCGGAAGAAGGCTTAAGGCGGCGCGAGCTCCGACAAGGGCCATCGCGGCCGCACGGCGAAGGCTGCGCTGGCGCGTTCGCCGGCGACGAGGCGGCGCCAGCCGGCATAGGCGATCATCGCGCCGTTGTCGGTGCAGAACTCGAGCGCGGGATAGCGCACCGTCACGCCGAGCTCGGCGCCCAGCGCGTCCAGCGCCGCGCGCAGCATGCGATTCGCGCTGACGCCGCCGGCGACGACCAACGTGCGGCGGCCGCTCTGGCGCAGCGCGCGGCGGCACTTGATCACGAAGGTGTCGACGACCGCGTCCGAGAAGGCGCGGGCGATGTCGGCCGCGGCGCCGGGGTCGTCGGCGTGCGCACGGACCGTGGTCGCGGTGTAGGTCTTGAGCCCGCTGAAGCTGAAATCCAGGCCCGGCCGATCCGTCATCGGGCGCGGAAAGCGGAAGCGATCCGGGCGGCCTTCGCGGGCGAGGCGCTCGATCGCGGGCCCTCCCGGATAGCCGAGGCCCAGCAGTTTCGCCGCCTTGTCGAAGGCCTCGCCGGCCGCGTCGTCCAGCGATTCACCGAGCACCGTGTAGCGGCCGAGGCCGGCGACGTCGACGAGCAGGCTGTGCCCGCCGGAAACGAGCAGGGCCAGGAACGGAAAATCCGGCGGGTCCGGCTCGAGCAGCGGCGCGAGCAGATGCGCCTCCATGTGGTGTACGCCGACCACCGGCAGGCCGAGCCCGCAGGCGAGACCCTGGGCGACGCCGGCGCCGACCAGCAGCGCCCCGATCAGGCCGGGCCCGGCGGTATAGGCGATGCCGTCCAGGTCCGCGAGCGCGAGGCCTGCGGCGACGAGTACCTCGGACACCAGCGGCAGCACGCGGCGCACGTGATCGCGCGAAGCGAGCTCGGGCACGACGCCGCCGTGCACGCGGTGCATGTCGACCTGGCTGTAGAGCGCATGGGCGAGCAGCCCGCCGTCGCCGGCGTAGACGGCGACACCCGTCTCGTCGCAGGAAGTTTCGATGCCGAGCACACGCATGGGGCGAGGATTCCGCGCAGAAATTCAGGGTCGCCGAGGCGATTCGGTGGTGGACAAGGACGGGGGCGGGTCGTTACGATTCGCAGCTTGACGCGGTTCGCCGTCCGGCGGTCGCCCCAACCCTAACGAGACGCCCAGCCTATGCCTTCAGTGCGAGTCCGCGAAAACGAGCCCTTCGACGTTGCCATGCGCCGCTTCAAGCGCGCCTGTGAGAAAGCGGGTGTGCTGGCCGAAGTCCACAAGCGCGAATATTACGAGAAGCCGACGCAGGAACGTAAGCGCAAGGCTGCGGCCGCGGTGAAGCGCTGGCAGAAGAAGGCCGCCCGCCAGATGGCGCGCCGTACCCGCCCGTACTGAAGAGACCCGCACGGCGCCGGCCGGACCGGCGTCCGGCCCGTCGGTAAGCGATGCCCTCCGCCCTCAAGAATCGCCTGTCGGAAGACGTCAAGCTCGCGATGAAGGC
Organism: Gammaproteobacteria bacterium; assembly: GCA_050248455.1. Classification (GTDB taxonomy): domain Bacteria; phylum Pseudomonadota; class Gammaproteobacteria. Next base: position 4,195 of record JBFWSI010000152.1, read on the forward strand.
GGGCGAAAAGTCGCGCCTCGGCACGCTGCGGTTCATCCTCGCCGCCGTCAAGCAGCAGGAAATCGACACGCGGCAGGATCTCGACGACACCGCCGTCATCGCCATCCTCACCAAGCTCGCGAACCAGCGCCGCGAGTCGATCAACCAGTTCGAGAGCGCGCAGCGCGAGGATCTCGCCGCCAAGGAGCGCGAGGAGCTGGCCGTCGTCGAGAGCTATCTGCCGACGCCGCTGAGCGCCGCCGAAATCGAGGCGCTCGTCACCGCCGCGATTGCGAAGCTCGGCGCCGCCAGCATCAAGGACATGGGCAAGGTGATGGCGGAATTGAAACCCGCCCTGGTCGGTCGCGCCGACATCGGTGCCGTCAGTGCCCAGGTGAAGGCCCGCCTCGGCGGCTGAATCCCACCGGCCCGCGCCGGCTCTCCCCGCCTCCGCCTTCTTGTAGGCTAGCGACTGCGGACGCCTCCGCCGCGCGCGGACCCGCTTTCCGTCCTTTCCAACACCGGAACAGCAGCGTGGCCGGCAAGATCGCGAAGTCCTTCATCGACGAACTGCTCGCGCGGGCGAACATCGTCGAGATCGTCGAGCGCGCCGTGCCCTTGAAGCGGGCCGGGCGGGATTTCCAGGGTCTGTGCCCCTTCCACCACGAAAAGACGCCGTCCTTCACCGTCAGCCCCGACAAGCAGTTCTACCACTGCTTCGGCTGCGGCGCCCACGGCTCGGCGATCGGCTTCCTGATGAACCACGACGGCTTCGGCTTCGTCGAGGCCGTCGAGGAACTGGCGGGCACGCTGGGGCTCGAGGTACAGTACGAGGCCGGCGGCGCGGCCGATGCGCCGGCCGCGGATTACAGCGGCCTCTACCGCGTGATGGACGAGGCGCAGCAGCTCTACGCCAGGATGCTGCGCGAACATCCCGCCCGCGCGCGCGCCGTCGACTACCTGAAAGGCCGCGGCCTGACCGGCGAGATCGCCAAGCGTTTCGGGATCGGCTATGCACCGCCCGGCTGGGACACGCTGACTGCCGCTCTCGCGAGCGATCCCGCCCGCCGCAAGCTGCTGGTCGAGGCGGGCCTCGCCGTCGAGAAGGAAGAGGACGACAAGTTCTACGACCGCTTCCGTGACCGCGTGATGTTCCCGATCCGCGATCGCCGCGGTCGCTGCATCGCCTTCGGCGGCCGCATCATCGATGCCGGCGAGCCGAAATATCTGAACTCGCCGGAAACCCCGATCTTCCACAAGCGCCAGGAGCTCTACGGCCTCGACCAGGTGCTCAAGCGCGGCAGGCCGGGCAAGGTGCTGATCGTCGAAGGCTACATGGACGTCGTCGCCCTCGCGCAGTTCGGCGTCGACAACGCGGTCGCGACGCTGGGCACGGCGACGACGGGCGAGCAGATCGAGCAGATCTACCGCTACGCCCCGGAGCTCGTGTTCTGCTTCGACGGCGACAATGCCGGGCGGCGCGCCGCGTGGCGGGCGCTGGAGACCGTGCTGCCGCTGCTGAAGGAAGGCCGGCGCGCGGGCTTCCTGTTCCTGCCGCAGGGCCACGATCCGGACAGCCTCGTCCGCGCCCAGGGCCCGGCCGTGTTCGGCGCCAAGGACAGCGTGACGGCGCTGTCGACCTTCCTGTTCGACGAGCTCGCGGCGCAGGCCGATCCGAGCACGATCGACGGCAAGGCCCAGCTCGTCGCCCTCGCCCGCCCGCTGATCGCCAAGGTACCGCCCGGCCCGCTGCGCCAGCTGCTGTCGCAGCACCTGCAGACGATGTCCGGCGCGACCGTGCGCCTGCCGGACGCCCCGCCGGCGCCGCGAACCGGCGGCCTGGGTGCGTCGCGCGAGGCCCGGCCGGGTCGGCTGCAGCGACCGCGCCGGCACGTCGCGCGGCCCGAGACGCGCTTGATCGAGCTCCTGGTGCGCAAGCCGACGCTGGCCGCGCTGGCCCGCGAGCTGCCCGCGCTCGACGTCGCGGCCAGTCCCGAGGCCGCGCTGCTCGTGACCCTGCTTGAAACCCTCGAGCACGACCCCGACATACATGCGGGCGCACTGCTCGAGCGCTTTCGCGACGGGCCGCACGCGACGCTGCTCGGCGACATCCTCGCGCGCGAATTCGTGCTCGACGAGAGCCGCTGGGACAGCGAGTTCGGCGCGACGGTCGAGAAGCTCACGGCCCCCGATCCCCGCAAGCTGGCCCTGCGACGCAGCGGTTACCGGCCGCCGGCTGCGGACCGCGACCCGTCCGCGACGGACTGACGCCGCGCCGGCCGGCACGGACCCTGCGCGCACGCCGGGGCTGCCGGAAACGGGCCCGATGATCTATCATTCGCGGTCACTCGCCGCGTCTGGCGAAACATCGACGCTGAACTACACTCTAAAGCCGAGCGCAGGGACGCCCGGTCGCCCGCGATCGGCTTCATGCTCGCGCGGGGCGACGGCCTCACCGAGGCCCGTGCGTTTCAGCAGGGACCGGGCAACGACCGACAAACCTACGACGGCCGACCAAAGGTAACTTGAACACGATGGAACCCCTCGAAGAACTGGAAACCACCGACGAGCAGTCGCAATTGAAGCGGCTGATCGCGAAGGGCAAGGAACAGGGCTTTCTGACCTATCACGAGGTCAACGATCACCTGCCCGACGACATCGTCGATCCGGAACAGATCGAAGACATCATCAACATGATCAACGACATGGGTATCACGGTGCACGAGACCGCGCCGGATATCGATGCGTTGCTGCTGACCGAGACCGACGTCGACGAGGAAGCCGCCGAGGAAGCCGCGGCCGCGATCGCCGCGGTCGACACCGAATTCGGCCGCACCACCGATCCGGTGCGCATGTACATGCGCGAGATGGGCACGGTCGACCTGCTGACGCGCGAGGGTGAAATCAAGATCGCCAAGCGCATCGAGGACGGGCTCAACCAGGTGCTGTCCGCGCTGGCCGACTTCCCGGCCGTGTCCGAGATGTTCCTCGGCGAATACGACCGCGCCGATCGCGGCGAAATCAAGATCACCGATCTCATCGCCGGCTTCATCAACCTCAACGAGGAGACGACCGAGCTGCGCGAGGACGTCGAGATCGCCGAGATCGTCGAACCGGCCGCGGCGGCGGCGGGCGAGGACGAGGAAGCGAACGGCGAAGAGAGCAGCGATCCGATCCCGAACCAGCTCGACCCGGAAGAAGTCCGCACGCGCTTCGACGACTACCGCAAGCTCTTCAAGAAGGTGCAGGCGGCGACGAAGAAGAACGGCCGCGCGCACGCCAAGACCGATCAGGCGCGCAAGGAGCTGCAGGAGAAGTTCCTCGAGTTCAAGCTGATTCCGCGCGTGTCCGAGCAGCTCGCGAGCCTCGTGCGCAACGTCGTCGAGGAAATCCGCCAGCAGGAAAAGGTCATCATGGACATCTGCGTCAAGCAGTGCCGGATGCCGCGCAAGGATTTCCTCGCCGTGTTCGTCGACGCCGAGTCGAAGCCGGACTGGCTGAAGACGCTGGTGCGTCAGAAGAAGCCGCATGCCGCCGCGATCAAGGAGCGCATGGGCGACATCGAGACCGCGCAGAGCCGGCTCGCCGCGATCGAGGAGCAGGCGGGTGTCACGATCGCCGAGATCAAGGACATCAACCGCCGCATGTCGATCGGCGAAGCCAAGGCCCGCCGCGCGAAGAAGGAGATGGTCGAGGCGAACCTGCGCCTCGTGATCTCGATCGCGAAGAAGTACACGAACCGCGGCCTGCTGTTCCTCGACCTGATCCAGGAAGGCAACATCGGCCTGATGAAGGCGGTCGACAAATTCGAATACCGCCGCGGCTACAAGTTCTCGACCTATGCGACGTGGTGGATCCGCCAGGCGATCACGCGCTCGATCGCCGATCAGGCGCGCACCATCCGCATCCCCGGGCACATGATCGAGACGATCAACAAGCTGA
>JBFWSI010000153.1:0-8068 GCA_050248455.1 Gammaproteobacteria bacterium
TCGAGCAGGTTATGGACCTGCAGCAGATCGATCGCGTCGGTCTGCAGCCGGCGCAGCGAGTCCGCGAACTGCGCGAGCCCCGCGTCGCGGCCGACGACGCCGGACAGCTTGGTCGCGAGAAAGAGCCGCGGCCGCTGCCCCGCCTCGGCGACGAGATCGCCGAGCACGTCCTCGGCGCTGGTATAGGTCGGCGCGGTGTCGATGACGGTGGCGCCGGCGGCGACGAAGCGCCGCAGGACGATGCGCAGGCGCGCGCGCGCACTTTCGTTGTCGCCGACTTCGAAGCTGCCGGAGGTGCCCATGCCGATCACGGGCAGGCGCTCGCCGCTGGCCGGGATCGCGCGCGTCGCCAGCGGCGGCGGCTCATCGCTGCGTGCCGGCGACGCCGGCAACAGGGTCGAAACGAGGGCAGCGGTGGAGGTCACGAGAAAATCGCGGCGGCGCGTCATGGCTATCCCTGCTGATTGCGACGGAAGCCGCATGATAGCGCAGCGCTTGTGCTAACCGAGCCCGCTCTGCACGATGCCGGAAGCGACCAATCCAAGAGGAGAAGAACCCATGAGCCGTCTCTACGGTGCGCAGCACCGCGCCCTGCAGGATCGCTTCGACAGCCGGCGCATGGCCGATCGCATCGAGCAGATCGGCGTCAAGCTCGAGATCGGGCCGCTGGAGCAGGCCTTCATCGAAGCGCGCGACATGTTCTTCCTGTCCTCGGTCGATCACCACGGACGCCCGACCGTGTCGTACAAGGGTGGGGATCCCGGTTTCGTCCGCGTGCTCGACGCGCAGACCCTGGCCTTCCCGAGCTACGACGGCAACGGCATGTTCTACTCGACCGGCAATCTCAGCGCGAACCCGCAAGTCGGCATGCTGTTCATCGACTTCGAGAAGCCGCATCGCATCCGCGTGCAGGGCACGGCGACGGTCAGCGCCGAGGATCCGCTGCGCGCGAGCTGGCAGGAGGCCGAGCTCGTCGTGCGCGTGAGCGTCAGCGAGCTGTGGCAGAACTGCCCGCGCTACGTGCACCGCTACCACAAGGTGAAGGCGTCGCGCTACGTGCCGCGCAGCGACGCCGCGACGCCGCTGTGCGAATGGAAGCGCATCGACGGCATGCAGGACGTGCTACGTCCGCACGAGCTCGCCGCCGTCGAGCAGGCCGGCAACATCAGCTTCGACGACTGGGTCGGCTACATCGTGACGGGGGACGAGCGGGCCTGAGCCTCGACGGGCGACGCGCGCGGCAGCCCCCGCCGCGCGCGTCGAGCCGCTCGAATGCTGCGACTGCATACGCGCCTGCCCGAAAATTTCGCTTCCCTCGCGCCCGATTCTCGTATCCCATATTTGGGGGAAAAGACGATCTCGGGCGCATCCAACCGGCTAGGGGGCAGGCTGACGATGTACATCCAGGTCTACGACGATCTCTTTCCGGACTATCTGAAAGACTATTACGAGCTCACGATACTCGGCCGCTCGGGAGACATGGGGCTGCACCCGAGCATTCCCTTCAAGTGCAAGTACGAGGAAACGAGCGTCGATACGCACGGCAAGGCGCCGCTGTCCTTCTTCCACGTGCTGAAGTCCAGCGCCGCGAATTCCGAGCACTTCGACAACTTCTTCGAGATCGCGCGCGGCTACTGCCGGGCGCACCAGCTCGCGCTGCAGGAGATCCTCGCCGCGCGCATCTATCTCGTGCTCCCTTACGACACGCCCCAGCAGCACGGCAAGCCGCACACCGACTTCCCGTTTCCGCACCTCGTGCTGCTCTATTACGTCAACGATGCCGACGGCAACACGGTGTTCTTCGATCGCGAGCACCGGATCGTGCGCGAAGTGGAGCCGCGCAAGGGCCGGCTGCTCGTCTTCGACGGCTCGCTGCTCCACGGCGGTGGTATCCCGCGCAAGGGGCCGCGCTGCGTGGTGAACTTCAACATCCTGTGCCAGCCGAAAGCGCGCCAGGCCGCGGCCGGATGATCCTCTCGCAGCCGTCGTAGCCCGGGTGCAGCGTAGCGGAACCCGGGATCGTCGTTGGCTCGAAGCGCCCAATGGCCTGCATGCTGCGCGCTCCACCCCGGGCGACAGGCGCCCTGTCGCAGCGGCTCGAGCGATTGGAACGGCCTTCATTCAAGCCCGACGCAGGCTGGCAGCTATACGGGACACTTCATCGCTCGGCGTCCCCATGTCGTCAGGCTTCCTCGATACTCTCGCGACCGGCAGCATCGACCTCGGCGTCGCCGACATCGTCGAGCCGACGGCCGGCACGCTGTGCGTCACCGCGAAGGCCAACGCGAATCGCTGCGGGCTCGCCCTGCTGTGCGCGCTGGTCGCCGTCTTCACGGCCTGGCACACGCGGCGCGAAGTGCAGGCGAGCGGCACGCTCGGCCTGTGGCCCGGCATCGTGATCGTCGGCGTCTTCGCCGGCCTGGTGCTCGCGCTGCTCTTCTACGAGCAGCAGAAAACCTTCGATGCGCGTCGACGCACCGCCGTCGTCGCGGGCCACTTCCTCGGGCTGTCCGCGCATGTCACCCACGTGCTGCCCGAACATGGGCTGGTGCGGCTCAGCGCGAGCGTCGAGCTGACGCGCAGCGAGCCGCAGGGCGTGCGACGCGTGTACACCTATCGCATCGACGTCGCCGACGATGCGGCGCTAGGTTTCGAGCTCCAGGGCGATCGCGCGACGGCGAGTGCGTTTGCGAACCGCCTCGCCCAGCTGCTCGGCTATGTCGTCGTCGCCGATCTCGAGGAAGACGAAGTCGCGGGCTGGCGCGCGATCTCCATCGGCGAGCGCGGCGCCTGAACTCGATCGCTGGCTGCGGGCGGCGGTTTGACCCGTCTGCCGTCGCGACCGACACTGCGCGTGCCGTCGAGGAGAACCCGTCATGCGCGCACGCCCGATCGTCATCGCCCACCGCGGCGCGAGCGGCTACCGGCCCGAGCACACGCTCGCAAGCTATCGGCTGGCGATCGAACAGGGCGCGGACTTCATCGAGCCCGATCTCGTCGCGACGGCCGACGGTGCGCTGGTCGCGCGGCACGAGAACGCGCTTGCGGTGCTGCACGCGGACGGCAGCCTCGACACGGAGCACACGAGCACCGACGTCCACGCGCATCCCGAGTTCGCGTCGCGCCTCACCGGCAAGTCCATCGACGGCCGCGCCGTGCGCGGCTGGTTCAGCGAGGACTTCACGCTCGCCGAGCTGAAGACGCTGCGCGCGGTGGAGCGGCTGCCGGCCTTGCGCCGTGCGAATGCCGCGCACGACGGACGTCACGAAATTCCGAGCTTCGAGGAGATCATCGAGCTCGCGGCGAGCGTGCGCACGCCGGACGGCCGCGAGGTCGGCCTCTATCCCGAGACCAAGCATCCGAGCTACTTCGCGCAGGAAGGCAAACGCCTCGACGGCGGCGTAATCGGGATCGATCTCGGCGAGGCGCTGGTCGCGCGGCTGCTCGCTCACGGCTTCACGGCGCCGTCGCGCGTCTTCATCCAGTCCTTCGAGGTCGCGAACCTCCAGGAGCTCGCGCAGCGCATCCTGCCGCGCGCGGGCCTGCGGCTGCCGCTGATCCAGCTGATCGACGCCGACGGCCAGCCGCGCGACTTCACGCTCGCCGGCGATCGCCGGGGCTATGCCGATCTGATCGACGCCGAGGGCTGTGCCTTCGTCGCGCGCTACGCGCAGGGTCTCGGCGTGCCGAAGGCGCTGGTGCTCGACGGGCCGTCGCCGCGCCGGCCCTCGCCGCTGGTCGCGACGGCGCATGCGCAGGGCCTCGACGTCCACGTCTGGACCTTCCGCGCCGAAAACCGCTTCCTGCCGCCGCAGTGGCGCCGCGGCGAGGATCCCGCCGCGCACGGCCGGCTGCGCGAGGAGATCGACGAGTTCCTCGCCGCCGGCATCGACGGCCTGTTCGTCGATTTCCCCGATGCAGGCGTCGCGGCCGTGCACGATCGATCGCGGTGAGCGGAGCGAATCCAGGGGGTCTTGCCGTCTGAAATGCTGATGAATCTATATAGCTGAGCGCAAATGCGCTCCACTGGCGGTTCGATAGCGGATGCCCGCGTAGGAAGCTCCCACATCATGCCCGCGCCAGCGGGCATCCACGCACTCCCCCGGCGTCCAAGAAAGATCGCCCGACGGAGACCTCCTCATCAGGCGTGGATTCCCGCCTGCGCGGGAATGACGGTAATCGACACGCACTGGAGCGTATTTACGCTCAGCTATATAGCCACGGAGAACACGGCGAAGAAAAATTTTGATGGGAATTTTCTCCACGCCGACGCCGGTTCGCCTCCCCGCATCGCAGGCGCTTCCAGCCAAACCCTTGTTCTCCGTGTTCTCCGTGGCACGCGCAGCGCAATCCAATTCAGCCGATCCGCGCATCTCGGCACTGGACATCGCCGCGCGCTCGCGGCAGCGTGCGTGCCATGCAGCTTGCATCGCCTCATCCGATCCAGCGTCTCGGCCTCCTCACCTGCGACAGCGTGCGCGAGCACCTTGCGGCCCGGCACGGCGAATACCCCGCGATGTTCGAGCGCCTGTTCAAGGCGGTGCGGCCTGCGCTGGAGTTGCGGTCCTACGCCGTCTACCGCGACGAATTCCCCGCTGCGGTGGACGACTGCGACGCATGGATGATCACGGGCTCACGCCGCTCGGTGTACGAGGACGAGCCGTGGATACGCCGGCTCGAGGACTTCGTGCGCGCGCTGCACGCCGCGCGGCGGCGCACGGTCGGCATCTGCTTCGGGCATCAGCTGATCGGTCGCGCGCTCGGCGGCCACACCGAAAAGGCCGCGCAGGGCTGGGGCATCGGCCGGCACGCCGCGCAGGTGCTCTCGCGCGAGCCGTGGATGGAGCCCTATGCCGAGGCCTACGGCGCCTTCGTCAGTCACCAGGATCAGGTCACGTCGCTGCCGCCCGGCGCGCGCCTGCTCGCGCGCAACGCGCACTGCGAGCACTCGATGTTCGTGCTCGACGACGTCTTCCTCGGCCTCCAGGGCCATCCCGAGTTCGACGCCGGCTATGCCCGCGATCTCGTGCTCGGCCGCGAGGACATCTTCGGCCGCGACACCGTCGCCCGCGCACTGCCGACCTACGACGAGCCCGTCGACTCGCCGCTGCTCGCGCAGTGGATCCTGCGTTTCCTCGAGCACTGAAGCGTCGCTGTGCCTGGTCATGCGGTGGATTAATTTAGCCACGGAGGACACGGAGGAAGAAATGGATTGATTGGGTAGTCCGGATATGCCGGTGCCAATGGAAGCGTCATGGACCCGGCGACTCCCCACCAATCCCTTCTTCCTCCGTGCCCTCCGTGTCCTCCGTGGCTATATAGCTGAGCGTAAATGCGCTCCACTGCGTGCTGTTTACCGTCATTCCCGCGCCAGCGGGAATCCACGCCGGACGAGGAGGCCTCCGGCGGGCGATCCTTCTTTTTCCGCGCCGGACGCCGGGGGAGTGCATGGATGCCGGCTGGCGCGGGCATGACGTCGGAGGTTGCTACACGGGCATACGCTATCGAAACGCCAGTGGAGTGGATTTACGCTCAGCCATATGGATTTATCCCCCTCTCACCTCTGCCCGCGCATCAGCGCGCGCCAGCGCCAGAAGAAGTAGGCGGCGCCGACCGCGGACATGCCGGCCTTGAGGAAGGCGTTGCGCGCGGTCGCGCGCAGGGTCTCCGCGAACGGCGCGAAGGCGCCGAACTGCCGCGCGTTCCACCAGGATTCGATGCCGGCGACGAGATAGGGCAGCGCGAGCAAGGTGCACAGGATGGCGAAGCCGAGGTGCACGGTCGCGAGGCGGCGGCCGAATTCCGAGGGACCGCTCATCGCGGCATCTCGCCGGCCGCGCGCGGGGGCCGTCGGGCGTGCTGCGCCACCGAGCACTGCATCGCCGCGCGCGCGCTCATGGCGTGACTTCCGGGTTTTCCGGCAAGGCATAGGCGATCAATTCATCGCCGGTCTTGAAACCGAACAGCGCATTGCCGCCGGCGGCGACGGCGACGTACTGGCGCCCGCCGATCGCATAGGTCACCGGCGGCGCGTTGACGCCGGCGTTCACGGGATCCGACCACAGCGGCTTGCCGTCGCGGCTGCCGAAGGCGCTGAAGCGTCCGCTCGACTCGCCGACGAACACGACATTGCCGGCCGTCGCGAGCACGCCGCCGATCAGCGGCTTGTCGAGCGGCGCGCGCCAGGCGATCGCGCCGCTGTCGAGATCGATCGCGGCGAGCACGCCGTCGTCCTCGCCCGCGATCGGCTTGACGAAGGTATAGGTGTCCCACGGCAGTCCGGGCTGCTCGAGCTTGCGCGAGTAGTACATCGCCGGCCAGTGGACCGCGGCGACGTAGGCGCGGCGCTGCGCGAGATCGATCGAGATCGGCGACCACGAGCAGCCGCCGATCGCCGACGGCGCGATGCGCACGCCCTCCGCCGTCGGTCGCGCGAACAGATTGTCCTGCGGCACGAAGGGCTCGGAGCGGCGGAGCAGCTCGCCGCTGTCGCGATCGTGGACGAACAGCCAGCCGACCTTGCCGGCCTGTGCGACGACCTCGCGCGGCTTGCCGTCGATGTCCAATGTGAACAGCGCGGGCGGGCTCGCGACGTCGTAGCCCCAGCGATCGTGCGGCACCTGCTGGTAGGCCCAGCGCAGCTTGCCCGTCGCGAGCTCCAGCGCGACGAGGCTGATCGAATGAAGGTTGTCGCCCGGCCGCGTCGCGTCGTCCATCTGCGGCGCGGGATTGCCGGTGCCGATGTAGATCAGGCCGCGCGCGGTATCGACGGCCGGCGTCGTCCACACCGAGCCGCCACCGAAACGCCAGCTGTCGCCGTAGCGCGCGAAGGCCGCGCGCTCGGCGTCGAGATCGCGATGCAGGGGCACGCCGTAGGCCGTGCTCGCCGTGAAGTCGCCCTCCCAGCCGGCGTCAGTCACGTACCAGCGCCAGCGCTCGGCGCCGGTGCTGCGATCGAGCGCGACGAGGAAGCCGCGCAGGCCCAGCTTCTCGCCGCCGAGGCCGGCGACGGAGATCTGCGCCGCGCCGTCCTCCTGGGTCTCGACGTGCAGGCCGTAGCCCGCGCCCGTGACGCCGACCAGCACGAGATCGCCGACGACCTGCGGCGCCATGTTCGCGCTGTAGCCGGTCTGGCCCGTCTGCTTCGCGTCGGCGAACTCCGGCACCGCGAGCAGCTGCCCGAGATCCTCCATTGCGCCGTCGTCGCCGTGCGTCAGCGCGAACTCCCAGGCGATGTGCCCGTTCGCGCGATCGAGCGCGACGAGGCGCGCGTCGATCGTCGCGATGTAGACCCGCGACTCGTCGACGGCGACGCCGCGGTTCGCGGGTCCGCAGCAGGAATCCTTGCGCGTCAGCACGTGCGTGTAGCGCCACAGCTCCTTGCCCGTCGCCGCATCGAGCGCGAGCACGTGATCGAAGGGTGTCGAGACGTACATCACGCCGTCGCGCACGATCGGCGTCGCCTGGAAGCTGCCGGGCACACCGGTCTTCACGGTCCAGGCGCGCGTCAGTCGCGCGACGTTGCCCGTATCGATCTGGGTCAGCGGACTGAAGCGCCGGTTCGAGTAGTCGAGGCCGTACAGCGGCCAGTCCGTCGCCGGGGCTTCACCCCCGGCGCGGGCCGTGGCGGCGAACAGTGTCGCGCTGCACAGCAGCGCGCAGACAGCAGGCAGGCGCATCGACGGGCTCCGGCGTTCCGAATCACCGCATCGTAATGAGCCGGGACGGGCTTGGCGATAGCGGCCCGGGCTTATCGCACGCGCGGGCTTGCGCCTATGATGCGGCCATGGGCACGACCGACACCGATCCGCTGGCGCTGGACGCAACGGCCCAGGCCGAGCTGCTGCGGCGAGGCGCGATCGGCGCGCGCGAGCTCGCCGAGCTCGCGATCGCGCGCATCGAGGCGCTGAACCCCACGTTGAACGCCGTGATCCATCGCCGCTACGAGGCCGCACGCCGCGAGCTCGTGCAGGTGCCGCGCGAGGCGCCCTTCGCCGGCGTGCCTTTCCTCGTGAAAGACCTGATGTTGACGACCGCCGGCGATCCCTGCCACGCCGGCTCGCGCTAT
>JBFWSI010000154.1:0-8015 GCA_050248455.1 Gammaproteobacteria bacterium
CCGGACCCTCGCCGATCATGATGTCGAGCTGGAAGTCCTCCATCGCGGGATAGAGGATTTCCTCGACGACCGGGCTCAGGCGGTGGATTTCGTCGATGAACAGCACGTCGCGCGGCTCGAGATTGGTCAGCAGCGCGGCGAGATCGCCCGGGCGCTCGAGCACCGGACCCGAGGTCTGGCGCAGGTTCACGCCCATCTCGTTGGCGACGATGTGCGCGAGCGTCGTCTTGCCCAGCCCCGGCGGACCGAAGATCAGTACGTGGTCCAGCGCCTCGGCGCGCTTGCGCGCGGCGCCGATGAAGATCTCCATCTGCTCGTGCACGACGGGCTGGCCGATGTAGTCGGCGAGCCGCCGCGGACGGATCGCGCCGTCGAGCACGGCGTCCTCGGTGCTGGCGGCGGCGGAGATGAGGCGATCGGTGGCCATCGACGGTGTCACGCAGTGTAACGGACGCAGCCTGAATTCGGGGTTAACCAATGATCACCGTCAGGCGCGTGCGAGCCCGCGCAGCACTTCGCGGATGATCGCCTCGCTGGCCTTGCCGTCGGTATCGAGCCCATGCACCAGTCGGCTCGCCTCCTGCGGCTTGTAGCCCAGCGCGATGAGGCCGCTGACCGCGTCGGCGACGGCGTCGCTCGCCGGCGCTGCGGCCGCCGTGCTCATCACCGGCATGCCGGTGGCCGCGCCCCAGTCGGCGACGCGATCGCGCATCTCGACGATCAGGCGCTCGGCGGTCTTCTTGCCGATGCCGGGCAGGCTGGTCAGCCGCGTCGCGTCGCCACGCTGCACGCAGCCGACGAACTCGTCGACCTGCATGCCGGACAGCACGGCGAGCGCCATGCGCGCGCCGATGCCGCTGACCTTCATCAGGCTCTGGAACAGCGCGCGCTCGGCGAGCGTCGCAAAGCCGTAGAGGTTCTGCGCGTCCTCGCGGACCACGAGCTGAGTGTGCAGCACGACCTCGTGGTTCAGCTCGGGCAGGGCCCAGATCGTCGACATCGGCGCGTCGATCTCGTAGCCGACGCCGTGGCAGTCGACCAGTACGCGCGGCGGATGCTTGTCGACGAGGATGCCGCGGATGCGCCCGATCACAGGTAGCGCCCCGCGCGTCCGCGCCGCGCCGCGCCGCCGGCGAGCGCGATCGCGGCGAGGCTCTGCCGCGTATGCCCGTGGCACAGCGCGACGGCCAGCGCGTCGGCCGCGTCGGCGGCCGGCGCCGCGTCGAGCGCGAGCATCGCCTTGATCATGTGCTGGACCTGCTCCTTCGCGGCATGGCCGCGCCCGACCACCGCGAGCTTGATCTCGTTCGGCGAATATTCGTGCACCGGCAGGTCGCACAGCGCCGCGGCGACGATCGCGGCCCCCCGCGCCTGGCCGAGCTTCAGCGCGGAATCCGCGTTGCGGTTCATGAACACCTTTTCGATCGCGACTTCGTCCGGCCGGTGTTCGCGGATCAACGCCGTCAGCGCCTCGAAGATCGCGCGCAGGCGCGCATCGAAAGGCAGCTCGCCGACCGCGACGGTGCCGCTCGCGACGTGGCGACTGTGATTCTTCTGCATCGCGACGAGCCCATAGCCCGTGACGCGCGACCCGGGATCGATGCCGAGTATCAGCGTCACCGCGCGAATCAGGCGTCGTTGTCGCCGTAGACGATCCGGTGCCGCTGCGCCGAGAAGTCGAGCAGGCGCTTGATCGGCACCACCGCGCGCTCCGCGATCTCGCGCGGCACCCGGATCTCGTTCGCGCCCGTGCGCAGCGTGTGGGCGAGCGTGCGCAGGCCGTTCATCGCCATCCACGGGCAGTGCGCGCAGCTGCGGCAGGTGGCGCTGCGGCCGGCGGTCGGCGCTTCGATCAGCGTCTTGTCCGGCGCCGCCTGCTGCATCTTGTAGAAGATGCCACGATCGGTGGCGACGATGAAGCGCTGCGCGGGCAGCGTCTGCACCGCCTTGATCAGCCCCGTCGTCGAGCTGACGACGTCGGCGAGTGCGATTACCGAGGGTGGCGATTCCGGGTGCACGAGCACCTTCGCATCGGGATAGCGCGTGCGCAGCTCGGCGAGCTCGCGGCCCTTGAACTCCTCGTGCACGATGCAGGCGCCGTTCCACAGCAGCATGTCGGCGCCGGTGTTCTCGCGGATGTAGTCGCCGAGATACTTGTCCGGCGCCCACAGGATCTTCTTGCCCTGCGCGTGCAGATGCCTGACGACGTCGAGCGCGCTGCCGGAGGTCACCATCCAGTCGGCGCGCGCCTTCACCGCGGCGCTGGTGTTCGCGTAGACGACGACGGTGCGATCCGGATGCTGGTCGCAGAAGCGCGCGAAGGCTTCCGGCGGGCAGCCGAGATCGAGCGAGCACTCGGCCTCGAGCGTCGGCATCAGCACGCGCTTCTCGGGGTTCAGGATCTTCGCCGTCTCGCCCATGAAGCGCACGCCGGCGACGACCAGCGTGCGCGCCGGGTGCTCGTGGCCGAAACGCGCCATGTCCAGCGAGTCGGACACGTAGCCGCCGGTCTCCTCGGCGAGCGACTGCAGCTCGGGATCGGTGTAGTAGTGCGCGACCAGCACCGCCTGCTCGCGCGCGAGCAGGGCCTTGATCTCGGCGCGCAGCGCGTCGCGCTCCGCCGGCGGCAGCACCTCGACCACCGTCGGCGGCACCGCGAACGGCGGCAACGGCGTGTCTATCGTGCCTTTGATGGCATCGGGGTGCGCTGGGCTCATCGGTGCTGCGGCATGGGTCCGCCCTCCGTGCAGCGCGCTCAGCCGCCGCCGGCCGGGCTCTCGGAGCGCCGCAGGCGGATGCCGAGTTCGCGCAGTTGCATCTCACCGACCGCGGTCGGCGCCGCCGTCAGCGGGCAGCTCGCGGTCTGTGTCTTCGGAAAGGCTATCACTTCGCGGATCGAACGTTCGCCGGACATCAGCATGACCAGGCGATCGAGGCCGAAGGCGATGCCGCCGTGCGGCGGGCAGCCGCACTGCAGGGCATCGAGCAGGAAGCCGAATTTCTCGCGCGCCTCGTCGGCACCGATGCCGAGCAGCGTGAAGACCCGGGCCTGCAGATCCTGGTCGTGGATGCGGATCGAGCCGCCGCCGATCTCGCTGCCGTTCAGCACCATGTCGTAGGCGCGCGACAGCGCCTCGCCCGGCGCCGCGGCGACGCGCGCCGCGTCCGCGTGCGGGGCGGTGAACGGATGGTGCAGCGCCTGCCAGCGCTTGCCGTCGGCGTCCCACTCGAACATCGGGAAGTCGACGACCCACAGCGGCCGCCAGGCGTCCGCGACGAGGTCCAGATCGGCCGCGACCTTGTCGCGCAGCGCGCCCAGCGCGGCGTTGACGGTCCTCGCCTCGTCGGCGCCGAAGAACACGACGTCGCCGTCGACCGCGCCCGTGCGCGACAGGATCGCCTCGACCACCGCGTCGGGCAGGAACTTCAGGATCGGCGACTGCAGGCCGTCGCGGCCGGCCGCCTTGTCGTTGACCTTGATGTAGGCGAGCCCTTTCGCGCCGTAGATCGCGACGAAGTCGGTGTAGTCGTCGATCTGCTTGCGCGACAGCGCGCTGCCGCCCGGCGCGCGCAGCGCGGCGATGCGGCCGGCGGGATTCGTCGCCGCGGCGGCGAAGACCTTGAACTCGACGCCCTGCATCACGTCCTTCAGCTCGACGAGCTCCAGCGGATTGCGCAGATCGGGACGATCGCTGCCATAGCGGTTCATCGCCTCGGCATAGCTCATGCGCGGGAAGGGATCGGGCAGCTCGACGTCCATCACCTCCCTGAACAGCGCGCGGATCATCTCTTCCATCAGGCCGGTGACGGCGAGCTCGTCGACGAAGGACATCTCGATGTCGAGCTGCGTGAACTCGGGCTGGCGATCGGCACGGAGATCCTCGTCGCGGAAGCAGCGCACGATCTGGTAGTAGCGATCGAAGCCCGACATCATCAGCAGCTGCTTGAACAGCTGCGGCGACTGCGGCAGCGCGAAGAAGCGGCCGGGATGCGTGCGGCTGGGCACGAGGTAGTCGCGCGCGCCTTCCGGCGTCGCCTTCGTCAGCACCGGCGTCTCGATGTCGAGGAAGCCGCGGTCGTCGAGAAAGCGGCGGAAGAAACGCGCCACCTTCGCGCGCAGCATCAGATTGCGCTGCATGCGCGGCGTGCGCAGATCGATGTACCGGAAGCGCAGCCGCGTCTCTTCCTGCACGGTCTGATCGTCGAGCTGGAAGGGCGGCGTCTGCGCGCTGTTCAGGATCTCGAGCTCCTGGACCAGCGCTTCGACCTTGCCGGTAGGGAGATTCGGGTTGACGGTGCCCTCGGGGCGCCGGCGCACCTTCGCGCGGGCCTTCAGCACGTACTCGCCGCGCGCGCGCTCGGCGAGCGCGAAGGCGGCCGGCGTGTCGGGATCGATGACGATCTGCAGCACGCCCGCGCGATCGCGCAGGTCGATGAAAATCACGCCGCCGTGATCGCGCCGATGGTGGACCCAACCGCAGACGGTGACGAGTTCACCGACCAGTTGCTCGTTGACGTCGCCGCAATAGTGAGTACGCATCGGGGATCTTCGCTGAGTGATGGAAAGCGGGCAGGCGCGCGCGGCGCGACGCAAGATGATAAGCGTTGCAGCTGGGCTGCTGCAACGCCGCAGGCCATTGAATCGGCGAGGTTTGGTGGCTGCGAACGCCCTGCCTCAGTCGCTGCTCGCGGCCGTCTTCGTCGCGCTGTCGTTGCTCGCGGGCTTGCTCGCCGCGGCGCTCTCCGTCGTCGCCGCCGGCGGCGTCGCCGCGCCCTCGGCGGTGCCGCTGCCGGCACTCTGACTCTCGCCTTCGGCCTTCTTCGCCTTGCCCTTGTCGCGGAAATCCGTCACGTACCAGCCCGAGCCCTTCAGCGCGAAGCCGACCGCCGAGACCTGGCGCACCAGCGCAGGCTTGCGGCACGCGGGGCACTCGCTCAGCGGATCTTCGGACATGCGTTGCACGGTATCGAAACGGTGGTCACATTCGCTGCACAGGTAAGAATACGTAGGCATGGCAATCCGGTTTCCTGAAATATGCGTGGTGACGAAATGAGCGCGCGCAGATCCGCCGGGCCTGCGACGGCCGGCCGGCGGATCGACGTCCGGCTGCAAACGCTGCGGAACATGCGGGCGCCTGCGTCGGTTTCAAGCCGCTGGGCTCATTCCTCGAAACGCGCATGATGACCGACTCGCCCGCCCTGTGGACACTGCTCTCGGTGTGGACCGTGCTCGGCGGCGCCTTCGTCATCGCGATTGCACTCGGCGCCCTGCTCGCGGCCACCCGCTACTGCAGCCTCGGCGCCGTCAGCGACTGGGTGCTCCTCGGCGACACGCGACGGCTCAGGATGTGGGGTGTCGCGGCCGGCATCGCGCTCGCCGGCAGTGGGGTGCTCGAGCTCGTCGACGATCTGGATCCGAGCGCGACCCTGGTGCCCTATGCGAGCCCCCACTTCGCCTGGATGCGCCATGTGCTCGGTGGCCTGCTGTTCGGCATCGGCATGCATCTGGCCTCGGGCTGCACCAGCCGGCAGCTGCTGCGGATTGGCGGCGGCAGTCTCAAGGCGTTGACCGCGACGGCCGTCGCGGCGCTCTGCGCGGCCTGGCTGATCGACGGCGGCGCCTATCGACGCCTGTTCGCCCCTTATCTCGAGCTCGGCGCCGTCGACTTCGACATGCCGCCGCGCCTCGGCTCCTGGCTCGCGGACGCGGCGGGCTGGGGGTTCGCACCCGGCCACGTCGCACTGCTCGGCGGGATCGTCC
The DNA here is from genome assembly GCA_050248455.1 of Gammaproteobacteria bacterium. GTDB lineage: Bacteria > Pseudomonadota > Gammaproteobacteria. The sequence goes on from JBFWSI010000154.1 coordinate 5,762, forward strand.
TCGCCTTCGGCGCCGGCCGGCCAAGACTCCGCGCCCGGGAATGGGCGGGCGGGGCCGGCCTCGGCCTCGCCGTCGTCGCCGGCTGGTGGCTCAGCGGCGGCACGCCCGGCCGGGCCTGGCAGGAGGACATGGCCTTTCTCGACGCGATCCCGCGCGGCGTCGGCACGCAGAGCTACGCTTTCGTCGCCCCGCTCGCCGATGCGCTGGCGCTGCTGCGCGGCCGCGCCCCGAGCTTCGCGCTGTGCGGCGGCCTGGGTCTCGTCGTCGGCAGCGCGCTGTGGCATTGGCGGCGGGGCCGGCTACGCCTCGAGCGGCATCGCAGCGGGCGCGATCTCGCGCGCAGCCTCGTCGGCGGCGCGCTGCTCGGCGTCGGCGGGGTGCTCGCGATGGGTTGCACGATCGGCCAGGGCGTGACGGGACTCTCGACGCTCGCGCCCGGCTCGCTGCTCGCGACCGCCGCGACCATCCTCGGCGTCGCGCTCGCGGTACGCCTCGAATATCGATACGGCACCAGCACTTGAACTTCGACCACCCGGCGCGTCCGGTTGGTCTGCCGGGGCGGATTCGCTATCATCCGCCGCGCTTCGCATCCCGCCCCGCGCGCCGTTAGCTCAGTCGGTAGAGCACCGGACTTTTAATCCGAGGGTCGTAGGTTCGACTCCTACACGGCGCACCACACTCGACTTCGATCGCTTCACTGCGTCTCCACGAAGCGCAGGAGCATCGCCGCTCAGCGTTCCGAGCATTCGTTCAAGCGCGATCGGGCGCGGCCTCGAACGGCGCCGTCGCGTCGGCGAAGCTCGCCGCCGGCGCTGCCACGGGTCCCTGCGCGCGCACGGTGAAACCGAAGACGTTGCAGGGGCCTTCGCGGCGCGCGTAGGCCTCGCCGCCGTGCATGACGGCCACCGCCTTGACGATCGCGAGGCCGAGGCCGTGATTCTCGCCGCTGTTGCCGCGCGCGCTGTCGACGCGGAAGAAGCGGTCGAAGACGCGCGCCAGATGCGCCTCGGCGAGCGGCGGGCCGGGGTTGGCGACGGTGATCGCCACGCGTGCTTCGTCGCGCTCGATGCGCACCGCGATCGCGCTGCCCGGCAGCGAGTGCTGGACCGCGTTGTGCAGCAGGTTCATCACCGCGCGCTGGAACAGCGCACGCTCGAGGCGCGCGACCGCCGTGCCGTCGACCCGGGCGCTGATCCCCGCCTCGTCGAGGATGAGCTCGAGGAAGTCGAGCGCCTTGGCGATCTCGTCCTCCACCTGCACCGGCACCGTCTCCAGTGCGTGGGCGCCCTGATCGGCGCGCGCCAGGAACAGCATGTCGTTGACGACCGCCCGCATGCGCTCGAGCTCTTCGAGGTTGGAGTGCAGCACGTCCTCGAGCTGAGGGGCACTGCGCGAACGGGACAGCGCGACCTGGGTCTCGCCGATGAGATTCGCGAGCGGCGTGCGCAGCTCGTGCGCGACGTCGGCATTGAAGGCTTCGAGCTGGGCGTAGGCGGTCTCCAGGCGATCGAGCGCGCCGTTGAACGCGCCGGCGAGCGTCGAGAGCTCATGGGGCAGGCGGCCGAGCTGCAGGCGCTGCGACAGCCGCTGCGGGCTGAGCGCATGGGCCTCGACGGACAGGCGGCGCAGCGGACGCAGGCCCAGCCGCGCGACCCAGTAGCCCAGCGCCGCGACCGCGACGACGCCGGCGGCGGACAAGGCGCCCAGGGCATAGGCGAAGCGCGCCATGGTGGCGACGAAGGGCCGCGAGTCGATGGCGACGAGCAGCTGCGCCGGCGGCCGCGCGCCTTCACCCGGAATGTGACGTGCGAGCGTGCGAAAGGCGTGCTCGTGTCCCGGCAGCTGCACGCTGCCCATCGCGGCGAGGCGCAGCACGCGCGCTTCGTCGGGCAGCGGCTCACCGTAGGTGTAATGCGCTTCATCGCTGGTGATCCGGAAGCGCGTGCTGCCGTTGATCGACGACAGGGTATCGAGCTTGGCGCGCACGCCCACCCACTTTTCGGGCACGACGGCGCGGCGGACCATGAGCTCGGCGATGTCCAGCTTGGTGGTGAGCTCTTCGCGCTGCTGGCGCGCCAGCTCGCGCTCGAGCACGCGATGCAGCGCGACGCCGATGATCGAGAACACGAGCAGCGCGACCAGCGCGAACATCGCCGCGAGACGACCGGCGATCGACGCGTTCAAGCGCCGGCCTCCTCGCGCGGCTCCAGCACGTAGCCCATGCCGCGGATGGTATGCACCAGCTTGTGCCGGA
>JBFWSI010000155.1:0-7898 GCA_050248455.1 Gammaproteobacteria bacterium
GTGCGTCGCAGGAGCGCGCGAGCCGGGCGTGTCCAGCGCCTCGACACTTCCCTCTTGCTGACGGACGGTTTTCGCACTAAGGTGCGAATGAGAATGATTATCAGACGTTCTAATTATAAAAATGAGGATGCCATGCTCAAAAAAATACTTGCAGGTCTTGCAGTTGGCTTCGCCGTCGGCAGCTCGGGCGCGCATGCGCTCACGGTGTCCTATACCGAAAACTTCGATGACGGCCTCTCGGGCTGGGCCACGGGCTCGAATCCCGGCACGGTCTTCACCTCCGGCGGCGTGGACGACGGTGCCTACCTGAGCACGTTCGCCAACGTCACGCCGGTCGGCTTCGGCACGGTGCAGGTGCTCTTCCGCTGCGAGAGCTCGGCGTGCAGCGACGGCGCCTTCCAGGGCGACTGGCGCGGGACGGTCGGTACCTTGAGCTGGTACTTCCGCCACAATGCCGACATCGCCTTGCAGGCCTATGCGCGCATCGCGGCGCCGTCGAACAATCCGGGGGCGAGCGGCGTCGTCACCACGCTCGTGCAGCCCAACACCTGGACGCGCGTGGATCTTGGGATCGTCGCCGACAACCCCGAACTCATCAGCTTCTCGGGCCAGTCCTTCGACGCGGTCTTCGACGAGGTCGGTCGGGTGCAGCTCGGCATCAGCTTCCCCACCGGCTACAACGCCACGAACCTGACTTTCGACATCGATCAGGTCTCGCTCGTCGCGCCCGTGCCGCTGCCGGCCGCGGCCTGGCTGTTCGCCCCCGCCGTCGCGGGCCTGGGCGTGGTGAGGCGGCGCCGCGCCTGAGTGCCAAGGCTTTCGCGCGCGGGAGTTTCGCGCGCGAAAGCCGTAGCCCACGCATCGGCGCTGCCCGGCGAGGAGGGCCGGCGCCGGGTCTGCCTCGCCATCGCGTGCACGTTCACCGGACGACGGCAGCACCAACCACAGGCGCATGCGGCTTGTTTCGCGCTGCCGCACGGCCCAAGATCGAAGCCCTATGGACATCTATTCCATCGGCGGCCGTACCCCGCGTGAAGCCGATCGCCTCTACCGGCGGCAGGTCGAGCGCGCGTGGCAGGCGATGGTCGACCGCGGCGCGCCGGCGGATTCCCAGGTGCGAGACGTCATCCGCCATTCGTGGCGGCGCTCGCTGCAATGGGGGGTCGAACCCGTGTCGCAGCGGCCGCGCGAGCTCGGCGGTCGCGAACAGCTCGAGGCCCTGCGCGAAGCGAACGCCGATCTGCTGCAGGCGACCAAGAGCACCTGGCAGGTGCTCGGCGACATCCTGAGCCAGTCCCAGAGCTGCCTGCTCGTCGCCGACGCGAAAGGCGCGTTGCTCGACATCTGCGGCCGTCCCGTGCTACTCGATCTCGCCGCGCGCGACTGCATCATGCCCGGCTATGCGTGGAGCGAGGTCTCCGCCGGCACCAATGCCGTCGGCACCGCGCTCGCGCTGAACGCGCCGGCCGAAGTCTTCAGTGCCGAACATTTCCTGTCGGTGGCGAAGATCTGGAGCTGCTCGGCGGCGCCCGTGCGCAACACCATCGACGGCTCGATCCTGGGCGTCGTCGACATCACGAGCTTCGGCGACAACCACCAGACCCATTGCCTCGCGCTCGCCGTCACTGCCGCCCACCAGATCGAGCAGACCCTGCACTCGCGGGAACTGGCGCGCGCCGTGCAGCTCCTGCACTGGTACCAGACGCAGGCCCAGCACTCGGCGCAGCGCGCGGTGATCCTGGTCGATCGCAAGGGCCGGATCGTCACCGCGAGCGATGCCGCGAAAGCCCTGTTCGCGAACTGCCGCGACTGCACGCCGCTGGAGCGCGGGCGCGCGTTCATCGCGGTCGACGGCGAGCCGACGCCGGCGGACTGCGCAGCCGCGCTGCCGCCGCGCGCGCGCGTCGTCGACATCGAAGCCTATGCCGGCCGCGGTCGGGCATGGGAAGGAGGACTGATCGTGATCGAAACCGTGCGCGAAGCGCGCACGTCCCTCGCCGCGCGGCGCCCGACGGAGAGCGAGGATCCCTTCGCGCACCTCGTCGGCCGCCACGCCTCGTTGGTCGAACTGAAGCGCCGCGCCGCGCGCGTCGCGCGCGCCGGCGCGCCCGTGCTGTTGATCGGTGAGTCCGGCAGCGGCAAGGAATCCGTCGCGCGCGGCATCCATCTCGCGTCGGCCGTCGCCGCGGGCCCGTTCGTGACCGTCAACTGCGGCGCACTGGCGCGCGGATCGGCCTGTCGCGAGCTCTTCGGCGACGAGCGCGAAGCGGGTTTGACCGGCCGCTACGCCGAGGCGGACACCGGCACGCTGTTTCTCGACGAGATCGGCGAGCTGCCGCCGGACGCGCAGGTCGCGCTGCTGCACGCGCTGCAGCCGTCCGGGTCCGGCGCCGCGCTCGCGCCGCGCGTGCGCGTGATCGCGGCCTCGCATCGTGAGCTCGACGGCGAGGTCGCCGCCGGACGCTTCCGTGACGATCTGTTCTACCGTCTGCGCGTGCCCAGCCTGCGCGTGCCCAGCCTGCGCGAGCGCCTGTCCGATCTGCCGCTGCTCGTCGAGCGCTTCGTCGCCGAGCTGCACGCGCGGCACGGCCTCGGCCGCAAGCGCGTCGCCCCCGCGCTGCTCGCGCTGTTCGAAACCCAGACGTGGCCCGGCAACGTGCGCGAGCTGCAGGGCGTGATCGAGAGCATGTACGTGCTCGCCGAAGGCGACGAGCTGAGCGTCGCCGATCTGCCCGACGGTTTCCTGCAGGCCACCGCGATCGCGGCGGCGGACGAGGACGACGCGCTGCCGCCCGGCAGCATCAGCCGCATGACGCGCGCCGCGATCGAAGCCGAGCTCGCCGCGCACGGCGACAACCTCTCCGAAGTCGCACGCCGCCTCGGCATCTCGCGCAGCACCCTCTACCGCAAGATCAAGCGCTACGGACTGGACGTGACCTGAGCCTGCATCTGCGCCGTGAATCTATATAGCTGAGCGTAACGCTCCACTGGCTGTTCGATAGCGTATGCCCGCGTAGGAAGCTCCGACGTCATGCCCGCGCCAGCGGGCATCCACGCACTACTCCGGCATTCGAGAAAAAGATCGCCCGACGGAGACCTCGTCATCAGGCGTGGATTCCCGCCTGCGCGGGAATGACGGCAATCAACGCACACTGGAGCGTAAATCCACTCCACTGGTTTTCGATAGCGTATGCCCGTGTAGCAACCTCCGACGACATGCCCGCGCAGGCGGGCATCCACGCGCGCCTCCGGCGTCCAGCGCGGAAAAAGAAGAACCGCCCGACGGAGAGCTCCTCGTCCGGCGTGGATTCCCGCCTGCGCGGGAATGACGGCAATCAACGCACACTGGAGCGTAAATCCACTCCACTGGTTTTCGATAGCGTATGCCCGTGTAGCAACCTCAGACGTCATGCCCGCGCAGGCGGGCATCCACGCACTCCTCCGGCGTCCAGCGCGGAAAAAGAAGAATCGCCCGGCGGAGAGCTCCTCGTCAGGCGCGGATTCCCGCTGGCGCGGGAATGACGGTAATCGACACGCACTGGAGCGTATTTGCGCTCAACTATATAGATTCAACAACGTTGCAGACGGCAACGCCGCCGAAAGCTACAGCGTATATACCGCGTCCTGCACCGGCGCCTCGACGTGCTTCCAGCGCCGCTCGCGGGCGACGAGGGCGGCGAAGTCCTGGGCGATCTGCGCCTCGCCGTGCACGACGAAGGTCCGCTCGGGCGGGCGTTCGAAGCCGCCGAGCCAGGCGAGCAGCGCGCGGCGATCGGCGTGCGCGGAGAGGCCGCCGATGGTGTGGATGCTCGCGCGCACCGGCACGTCCGCGCCGAACAGCCGCACCTGGCTCGCGCGATCGACCAGGCGGCGACCGAGCGTGCCTTCGGCCTGGTAGCCGATGATGACGATCGCGCATTCGGCGCGCGGCAGGTTGTAGCGCAGGTGATGGCGGATGCGGCCCGCGTCGCACATGCCGCTCGCCGCGATGATCAGCGCGCCGTGATCGATCGCATTGATTGCCATCGAGTCCTCGACGCTTTCCGTGAACTGCAGCGGCAGCGCCCGCGGCGTCGCGCGGCCGTGGGCCAGCAGCTCGCGCGTGTCCTCGTCGAGGAACTCGGGATGACGCAGCGTGATCTGCGTCGCGCGCAGCGCGAGCGGGGAGTCGACGAAGATCCGCAGCCGCGGCAGGCGCCCCGCACGCTGCAGCTCCATCAGCACGTGCAGCAGCTCCTGCGTGCGGCCGAGCGCGAAGGCTGGCACCACGACGTTGCCGCGGCGGCGCGCCACGGTGTCGGCGAGGACGGCGTGCAGTTCCTCGATCGACGCGGTGAGATCCTTGTGTTCGCGGTTGCCGTAGGTCGACTCGACGATCAGCACGTCGGCCTCCGCGATCGGCGTCGGGTCGCACACGATCGGGCGCCCCGGCTGGCCCAGATCGCCGGAGCAGACGATCTTGCGCGTGCCCTGCGGCACTTCGATCCACAGCTCGACGATCGCCGAGCCGAGGATGTGGCCGGCGTCGCGCAGGCGGCAGCGGATGCCCGGCGCCGGCTCGAAGTACTCGTCGTATCTCACGCCTTCGAACAGCGTGCTGCAGGCCTCGGCATGGGCCACGGTGTAGAGCGGATAGTCGTCGCGCGTCAGCCGCGCGCGACCTCTGCGGCCGGCGCGTCCCTGGCGGCGCTCGGCGCGCATCCAGTCGCTTTCCTGGATGTGCGCGCTGTCGGCGAGCATCACCGCGGCGAGATCGACCGTCGCGGCCGTGGCGTAGATCGGCCCGCGAAAGCCGAAGGCCCACAGGCGCGGCAGCAGTCCGCTGTGATCGATGTGGGCATGGGTCAGCAGGACGAAGTCCAGCGCCTTCGGATCGAAGCCGAAGTCGCGGCGGTTCAGCGCGCGCGCTTCCCGCCCGCCCTGGAACATGCCGCAATCGACGATGAAACGCGCGTGCGGCGTCTCGAACAGGAAGCAGGAGCCCGTGACCTGACGCGCGGCGCCGAGGAAACGGATCGATACGGAAGACGCACTGCGCATGGGCGTCATCGTCGCAGAACCGGCCGCCGAGCTGTAGCCCTGCCGGCCGTCATCGAAACGACGCCGTTTCGTCATCGCGGCGCAATCCGCGCGTCGCAGGCTGCGCGCGGTCGCAACCAGGGCTACGCGCATGACACGCCGATCCGCCATCCCGCGCCTGCGCTATCGCACGGTCTTCCTCTCCGACGTGCATCTCGGCTTTCGCGGCTGCAGCGCCGATTACCTGCTCGAGTTCCTCGACAGCGTCGACTGCGACACGCTCTATCTCGTCGGCGACATCATCGACCTGTGGCAGCTGAAGAAACGCCCGTCGTGGCCCCAGGCCCACAACGAGGTGCTGCGCACGATCCTCGGCAAGGCGAAGCACGGCACGCGCGTCGTCTACGTGCCCGGCAATCACGACGATCCCGCGCGCGACTACGTCGGCCTCAGCTTCGGCAACATCCGCATCGAGCGCGAAGTCGTGCACACGCTCGCGAACGGCGAGCGCCTGCTGGTCCTGCACGGCGACGAGTTCGACACCGTCGTGCAGTGCTCGCCGTGGGCGGCGAAATGCGGCGCGGTGCTCTACGCGTGGCTGATCGAGCTCAATCACCTCGTGAACTGGGGCCGCCGCCGCCTCGGCTGGCCGTACTGGTCGCTGGCCGCCTTCCTCAAGCACAAGGTCAAGAACGCGGTCCAGTACATCGGCAACTACGAGGCGGCGGTCGTGCACGCGGCGCGCCAGCGCGGCGTCGACGGCGTCGTCTGCGGCCACATCCACCGCGCCGAAGTCGCCGAGCTGCGCGGCCTGCGCTACCTCAACTGCGGCGACTGGGTCGAGAGTTGCACGGCGCTCGCGGAGTCCAGGGACGGCTCGATCGAGCTCCTGCACTGGCTGGAGATCCGCGCAGGACGCGCCGCGCCGCTCGCCGTCGCGGCGTGACGGCGCGGGCCGCGATGCGGCGGATCGTGCTCGTCACCGACGCCTGGGCACCGCAGGTCAACGGCGTCGTCACCACGCTCGAGCAGGTCACGACGCGCCTGCGCGCACGCGGCTGCGAGGTCGAGGTGATCAATCCGCAGGACTTCCGCACCCTGCCCTGTCCGACCTATCCGTCGATCCGGCTCGCGCTGCTGCCGGGCCGTGCGCTCGCGCGGCGGCTGCAGGCTTGCGCGCCGGACGCCGTGCACATCGCGACGGAGGGGCCGCTGGGGATCGCCGCGCGCGCCTGCTGTCTGGCGCAGGCGTGGCCGTTCACGACCTCCTTCCACACGCAGTTTCCCGAGTATGTACGGGCACGGGCGCCGATCCCGCTCGCCTGGAGCTACGCGTGGCTGCGGCGTTTCCACGGCGCGGCCGCGCGTACGCTGGTCGCGACGCAGTCCGTCGCCGAGCGGCTGGCCGCGCGCGGCTTCACGCGTCTCGCGCGCTGGACGCGCGGCGTCGACACGACGCTGTTCCGGCCGCGCGGCAAGGCGGCCTTCGATCTGCCGCGCCCGATTGCGCTCTACGTCGGCCGCGTCGCGGTCGAGAAGAACATCGAGGCCTTCCTCGACGTCGCGTTTCGCGGCAGCAAGGTGGTGATCGGCGACGGCCCGGATCTGGCCAGGCTGCGCGCGCGCCATCCCGGCGTGACGTTCACGGGCCAGCTGCGCGGCGAGGCTCTCGCGATGCGGGTGTCGGCCGCCGACGTCTTCGTGTTCCCCAGCCGCACCGACACCTTCGGGCTCGTGATGCTGGAGGCGATGGCCGCCGGCCTGCCGGTCGCGGCCTTCCCGGTACAGGGACCGATCGACGTCGTGGCACCCGGTTTGAGCGGCGTGCTCGATGACGATCTCGGGCGCGCGATCGAAGGCGCCCTGCGCCTGGCGCCGGCCGACTGCATCGCCCACGCCAGCCGCTATTCCTGGGACGCGACCACCGAGGTGTTCCACGCCGCCCTCGCGCCGATCGCGCAGGCCTGAGACGCGTGGTCAATGCGGCGGCCCGCGTGGCATGCTGGGCGCATGTCTGCGGCTCGTGAGGGTTGACCGATGTGCGGCTTCTGTGCGCTGGTCGCCGGCGTCACGCACTGGACCGAAGCGGGCAGCAACGCCGCCGCGGGCGTCGAGCGCAGCGGGCGCGATCTGCGGCTGGAACGCAGCTACCGCGTGCGTCTCGCCAATGCGGTGCTCGCGCACTACGGCTGCACGCTCGAAGACTGGGCGAGCGGGCAGTACATCGTGCGCAGCCTGCGCGGACGCTCCGAGCTCGTGCCGGCGCTGCCGCAGGTGTGGCAGACGGTCGAGGCGATCGCGGGCCGGCCGGTCGATCCGCTGGACCCCGAGCTGCTCGCGCGGCTCGCGACCGTCGCGGTCGAGGGATCGTGAAGGCATGACGGGCTATGGCGGGCTCGTGCCGCTGACGGTGCTGACGGGTTTCCTCGGCAGCGGCAAGACCACGCTGCTGAACCGCTGGCTGCGCGATCCGCGTCTCGCGGGCTGCGCCGTGCTCGTCAACGAGTTCGGCGAGATCGGCCTCGACCATGCGCTTGTCGAAGCCGTCGACGGCAGCCCGGTGCTGCTCGCGAACGGCTGCGTCTGCTGCGCGATCCGCGACGATCTGAAGGAGGCGCTGCTGCGCCTGGACGAGCGGCGGCGCCGCGGCGAAATCCCGCCGTACACGCGCCTCGTGATCGAGACCACGGGCGTCGCCGATCCGGCGCCGATCCTCGCGACCCTGCTGAACGATCCGCAGCTGCGCCATCGCAACCGGCTCGGCGCCGTGATCGCGACGGTCGACGCGGTGCACGGCGCCGGCGATCTCGCGCGCCGCGAGGAAGCGCGCAAGCAGGTCGCCTGCGCGGACACGGTGCTGATCACGAAAGCCGATCTCG